>JAIRWK010000054.1 GCA_031268995.1 Planctomycetaceae bacterium | reverse complement strand
CACCTAATTTTCAAAGATCAAGTCATAAGAAAAACACGCACAAAATATCCACCGCACATGTTCAACTTCCAACAACTCGCGAAATTGTACACGACAACTGCTTTCACACAATGGGGGGGACAATGAATTACAATAAAGCGGACAAGAAAAACGAAAAATTTATGTTTCGATTGGTCAAAAGAATAATCGGCACAACCACTTGAACCTCAGATTACCCGCCATCAAAATTCGGCGAATACTGTTTGTTTGACTCTCACAAGCGGGCGTTTATATTATTAGCAAAAAAGCTATTACCCCCTAGGGGAATCGAACCCCTGTTACTGGACTGAGAATCCAATGTCCTGGGCCACTAGACGAAGGGGGCAAATAATGGAAAACAATCAGCTTCCAAAAAATTTTCTAATGCGCAACTTAAACTCTACAGTTGACTGGCGGCACAGGGATTCGAACCCCGGACACATGGATTATGATTCCACCGCTCTAACCAGCTGAGCTACGCCGCCGAAACATTGCAGAATTCTACAACAATTCCTCATTCTGTAAACTAGGGGAGCAAAAACGATCCCCAACTCCAAAATCCCAAAACTCCCAACCACACAAAAAAAAACTCGCCCAACAAATACCATGAAACTTTGACTCAAAATTTCGCCGTGTCAATATTGTGAAGTTGCGGTTATGGTTGTTTTTGTTGGGACGGTGATTTCGATTCTTTGTGGTTTATTTATTTTGCCGTTATTTTCTAGGACAAGGGAGTATTTATTGATTCCGGTTTCGGGTTCTTTGTCCAAGAATTGGAATGCTGTCGTTTGTGCGATCAACTTATCGTTTCGGAATACGTTAAATGTCAATCCGTAAGTGTTCGCGGAGTGTTCCCATTGGAGGATGACGTTTGAATTTTGGTCAATTTGGGCGGTGAAGTTTATATTTTTATCGGGCAATGGTGTTGGGATGATTTGTCGGAATTGTCCGCCGACGGAGACGGCTTCGGGCATATCGATTCTAGGTTTTTCAAGAATGTCGCGCCGTGCAACTTCGATCAATTGGAGCATTTTTTGGTAATTCGGGTCGGCAATTGATGTGAAGGTTGTTATCGGTTCGCCGGTTTTTTGTGTGTCTTTGTCCCAATTTCGCCAAGTCTGTTTCGAGAATCGTTCAAGAGCAAGAACTTGATGTGCATAAGACGAATTCGTTACCATACGCAACCGTTGCCAATTCTGATCAACCTTTCCGGCACGGCAAAATTCAAGTCCGAAACCTTCACTTGTATTTTTTGCCCGATCAATTTTGAGCGGTGCGCGTAAAATTCGGCTCAATTCCGGTCGCTCAAGATTTATCCAATCAGGTTCAAAACGTCTGATGTTGCCTTTTTCGTCGCCGTGACATTGCACACAACCCGATCCCTTCATCACGCCGATCAAATCCGACTTCAATTTCTGCCAACGCGGAATAACGTAACCATGTTTCGTATAATTCCATGTCCCGTAATACAACCCGTTTGAATCAATCCACGCCAACATTAACTCGCGTTCTTCTTTTGTCAGTTTGGGCAAACGATTTTCGTGTCCGGTGATCAAGATGTTGGCGAGTGGAGATTTACCGGAACCGTGTTGGTAAGCGTTGAATATTTGGGACGACCAATGGGCTGTGCCGTTCATGCAATCGATGCCGCCGATTAGGGGAGCCGTATATATTACTTCTCTTCGGCTGACGAGGTTTTCGTAGCTATTGTTGAAGTATTCTGTCCAGCCGCCGGTCAAGTCTAATCCTGATGCGATTCCGGTTTCGCCGCCGTGACAGTTCACGCAATTCTTATTCAATATCGGTTGAATCATGGACGGGTAATCGATGAAGCCGCTGCCCCAAGATTCAGGCTGAAGTTTTCGGGCGGTGCCGGTACCTTTTCGGGCGGTTTCTTTGGTTGGCGGCGTGTATTCATGGCAACCGAAACATGATCGAGTTGTGCCGTTTGCCGCTTGAACAAACGTGCGCATACTTCGGACAAGTTTGTAATTTTCATCCAGAAGTTGAAAGTAAACTGCCTTGCCTGACGGAACAGTAAAATATGCCGAGCCGTCTTTTTCCACCGGTACAACGCCGAGATAATTCTTGGAACTGAACGCCAACGCAGCAGAAACAAGAAACGTCTGATTCAAAATCGTCGGACCCGGCGACGGGCTGATTCTGCTTGTCTCTTCGATTACTCGCAACCATTTAATCGTACCGCGTTTCACGTCCGGCATGCCAGCGTAAACATCTTGTACAAAAAAGTCTCCGGTTATTTCTTTTGGCTTTGTTTGGTCAACTAGTGTGGGCGGAATTGTTCGCGGTTCGATTGGGATTGGGTTGTGTAAATCAATATTTAGGTCGGCGAGCAAGGCGGTTTTTTTACCGTCGCGGTTGACGAACATGATTGCGTTTTTTTGTCCTTTGGCGGCTTGTCCGCTGTATATTACGAGATTTTCGGACAACGGGTATGGATCACAGGATTCGCCGACATCGGTTGTTGGTAGATTTTGGTGTTCAAAATTTACGATGGCGTCGGTATCATTTTTTCCTTTTCGGATATCGAACATAGCGATTGAGCCTCGCGGCGGTGCGTTATGTTTGGCGAATGTGGCACAAACAAGATGCGGTGCGTTTGGAACGGGTTTGAGCTGGAGGGTGGCTTCGGGGAAGACGAGGTTATTGGCGAACAACGCGGTTTCGTTTGTGCCGTCGGGGAAAACTGTCCACGCGCTTTGGATTGTCAACGCATTCTTGTCAATATATTCCCAACGTCCAAAAAGTATTCTTCCGTCGGGCAAAATTGACGGATCGAATTCGTTGACATTATTGACTGAGATTGGGTGTATATTGGTTCCGTCTGCGTTCATGACGTGCAAGATATTAACGCCGTTATTTGCGCAAGGAACTAATCCGCTGTAGCGTGTGGATGTGAAGACGATACGTCCGTCGGGCAAATATGCGGGCATGACATCGTGATTTCCTTTTCCGACACCTTTATATTGGTTGCAGAAGTTGGAATTGCAATCTGTGATTTCCCTCAATCCTTTTCCGTCAACACCGATCTCGTATATTGATGTACCGTCGTTTGGTGATTTTTTGAAGCAGAAGAGCAATTTTTTAGCATCCCAAGACAAATCGGGGTGGCTATACATACCTTCGCCGAGTGTTTCGGTTGTGGACGGGTCGATGACGGCGCGGATTTTGTGGTTTTCGGGCGAATCGGCGGGATTTTCGAGGACGTAGATTCCGCCGCCCGGTCGCCATTTGTAAAACGTGTCGTATATATGCAGCCCAACGTAATTATGCCGTTTAACGAATAATAACGGCGTATTCAATTTCGGGTTATTGTGGTCAATATTTACGGAGTTCGCCGCGTTTGGGTCAACTTCTGCTTGGCAGACGGTAACGAGAGCGGCAAAAATAGCGAGTGCAAAAATATTTTTCATTTGTATTTTTTCCTTTGCTTCTATTATGTCGGAATCGGCACAATATTTTGATTTTTGAGTTTGTTGAAAATTGTCTGTTGAGTGTCAATTCTTATGCTGAAGCTACTTATACTCAAGCTGTTTTGAAATTCCCGAAGCTGAACACGCAAGCATAGCATCGCGAAGCGGTTGTTCTACTCAAGCTGTTTTGAAATTCCAGAAGCTGAACACGCAAGCGCAACAACGTGAAGCGGTTGTTCAGGGGCGAAGCCTACCGCCCATACCGGCTTCGGTATCAAGGGCGAAGCCTATCGTCCTACCAGCTGCGGTATGGCACTCCCGTTTGACAAAACAAGCGTATTATACAAAACGTTTCTATCATGTCAATATAAATTAACTCATGTTACGCACTCTCTGTAGTAATGTCCATGAAGAATTTGTCCCGAAACATTTTCCCTACCCTGCATGTTCCGTAGGGCGTTGCTCTACGCTAATGCTTGTGCCATTTCAGTTCCGTAGGGCGTTGCTCTACGCTAATGCTTGTGCCATTTCAGGGCAAAAAAACTGTTACTGTTTATTCGAGTGTTAATCGCTCATGCGTAACATGAGTAAATTAACAAACATTTCCTCTCCCCTTCCTTCCTCGCTTTTTTTGTCTTTGCTGTGCATACAATATTTTCAAAAATTCGTATTGCAAGCTTTATTTTTTTTTGCTATTCTATGCGCGTGCTTGTTGGGGGGGTTTTATTTTTTCTGCTCATGTAGATTATTTTCGTCGCAAAGGCGGGATACCGTAGCTGGCATGGGCGGTAGCCTATCGCCCTACCGGCTACGGTATATTTTATTTTGGATTGGAGAATTTTTTATTATGGATTTATGTTGCGGTGATGAGATTCGTGTTCATGTTCGTTGGATGGTTCGTCGTGATTTTCGTGAAGTTATGGCGATAGAGAACAGTTGTTTTGAGTTTCCTTGGGGTGCGGAGGATTTTCAAACTTGTCTGAAACAACGCAATTGTATTGGGATGGTTGCTGACATGGACGGGCAAGTGGTTGGTTTTATGATTTATGAGACGCCGAAAAATCGTATTCATTTGCTAAATATTGCAACTTCGCCTGAATTTCAACATCACGGAATCGCAACACAAATGGTTCAAAAATTGATCAGCAAACTAGCGAATCAAGGAAGAACACGAATTTCAATGGAAATACGTGAATCGAATTTACCGGCGTTAGTATTTTTCCGTTCTCGCGGATTTCGGGCAACGGGGGTATTACGTTGTTTTTACGAGGACACAAACGACGATGCCTACGTCATGCAATACCGCAACGACACCCCGCCCACACAACACCCGCAAACAAACCACATCACAACAAAAATCGCAAGCTAATATACTCAAGCTGCTCTAAAATTCCTGAAGCTGAACACGCAAGCGTAACATCGCGAAGCGGTTGTTCAAGGGCGAAGCCTACCGCCTTACCGGATGCGGTATAATTTTGAAACGAAACGACCTCATTGTCGGAAAAGGAATATGAGGGCAAAATAAATTGCAATAAGACAAATGTGAAGAGTAAAGTAGATGACAAAACTATACAAAACATCTAAAAATCTGTAACTATTCAGGCGAATGATTTAATTTATTTTTTAAACCGCGAAATACGCTAAAAGAGCACGAAAGGTCGCGAATAATTTAGTTTCGCGTCTTTTCGCGTAAATTTCGTGTGTTTCGCGGGAAAATAAAAAAATAAAA
>JAIRWK010000298.1 GCA_031268995.1 Planctomycetaceae bacterium | reverse complement strand
AATTATGTTGTCAAGCAGGACAATGCCCAATAAAATTTTCTATGCCATACCGAAACCGGTATGTGCGGCAGATTTCGCCCACGAACAACCGCTTCAAGTTGTCGCGTTTCCGTGTCTAGATCCATGAATTTTAAAGTAGCCTGAGTATATTCTTTTATCTGAGGTTATACCGGCTCCAGTATGGGTATGCAGGCTTCAGTATTTGATTTCGCGGTAGAGTTCAAATTTTGTGACCTAGTTTATTGCGTTTTGTTTCTATGTAGCGTTGGTTAAATTCGTTTGTTGAGCAAATGATTGGAATTTGATCTACAACTTCAAGATCAAAACCGCCGTAAATGAAAGCGTCTGTTTTCTTGGGATTATTTGTTAGCAATTTTATTTTCTTTAGCCCTAAATCCTTCAACACTTGAATCCCAACTCCATAATCCCGCAAATCCGCTTTGTGTCCCAACGCGAGATTTGCATCGACCGTGTCCAATCCTTGATCTTGTAATTTGTACGCTCTGATCTTTTCCGTCAACCCAATTCCGCGTCCCTCTTGCGGCAAATAGACAATTACACCAACTCCCGCCTCACTAACAACCTTCAACGCATAATGAAGTTGATCGCCGCAATCACAACGCAGCGAATCCAATAAATCACCAGTAAAACACGACGAATGTAAGCGAACAAGCGGCGTGTCCGCTTCCTCAAGATTGCCGAAAACAATTGCGACAGGTTCTTGCAATTCGTATTGCACGTGATACGCGTAAATCCGCGCGCGTCCGTATTTGGTCGGCAAATCAGCATCCGCAATTCGTTCCACTATTTTTTCACTTGTTCGCCGATACTTGATCAACTCCTCAATAGTGATAATTTCCAGACTGAAATTTTGGGCAATTTTTATAAGCTCTTCGCGGTTTGCCCGATTACCTGTATCGTTCAATATTTCGCAAAGTACACCTCCAGACGGCAACCCCGCAAGACGAACAAGATCTATCGCCGCCTCCGTATGACCGGCACGCCGTAACACGCCGCCCTCCTTCGCCTCAAGCGGAAAAAGATGACCGGGGCGCACAAAATCATACGGTTGACTTTCAGGATCAACTATTGCACGGATCGTGGCGGCTTTTTCTTGCGCGGTTATTCCCGTTCGACAACTAACATGATCAACCGGAACCGTAAACGCTGTTTGAAGCGGCGCGGTGTTGTACGCAACCATCGGCGACAACTCAAGACGTTTACAAACATCGGGCAAAATCGGCATACAAACTTGCCCTCGACCATTTACTAGCATAAAGTTGATCGACTCATCACTAACACCAGAAGCGGCACAAATAAAATCGCCCTCATTCTCGCGATCCTCATCGTCCACAACTATTACAATGTTGCCAGCCCGAATCGATTCCACCGCAACTTCTATCTGAGAAAATGAAACCATCAGTTTAAGGATTAAGGTAAAATGCCAAAGTGGCTACAGCATATCAAACCACAGAGAACATAATTTATTTTTTGAGATAACGGAATAAGCGAAAATTTTAATCATTCATGTTACGCTTTCGTGAACTTCTAAACTATACTGAAGCTACTTTGAAATTCCTGAAGCTACGGTAAACCTGCAACGCAGAGCGTTGGGCAAGCGCAACAACGTGAAGCGGTTGCTCAAGGGCGAAGCCTATCGCCCTACCGGCTACGGTATAAACACTTTTTGTGCCAAAATTTCTTTACCACAAAGGCGACAAAGTCGCACAAAGGCTTTTTAAAATACCCTTTCTCGTCTTCTTCGCCTTCGCGGTGTTTATTCTTCGTAATAATTACGCAACCAATTTCTCCATAGCTTCGACAAGTGATTTAACAGCTTGCACGCTATTTTTGAAAGCTGCGTCTTCTTCTTTATTGAGAGGAATTTCGATAATTTGTTCGATTCCATTTTTGCCCAAAACAACCGGAACCCCAACACAAAAACCACCAACGTTGTATTCTTTTTCACAAAGAACCGCACAAGGAACAAGCCGTCTTTTGTCTTTCACAATAGACTCGACCATTTGCGCAGTCGCCGCTGCCGGTGCGTAATAAGCACTTCCCGTTTTGAGCAACTTGACAATCTCTGCACCGCCGTCCCGCGTTCGTTGGACTATTTCCGCAAGCCGATCCGGTTTGATAAGATGCGTTACAGGTATGCCGCCAACCGTTGCACAACTCAACAACGGAACCATTGTGTCACCATGCCCGCCAAGCAACATCGCTTGAACATCCTCAACACTCACATTCAACTCTGCCGCAATAAACGACCGAAATCTAGCCGTATCCAAAACACCAGCTTGACCAATAACACGACGACGATCAAATCCCGAAACGGCAAGCGCACGTTGCACCATCGCGTCAAGCGGATTACTAACAATAACAAGTATGGCATTAGGGCTTGTTTTGGCAATTTCGCCAGCAACCGAACCAACTATTTGGGCATTTGTCGCTAGTAAATCATCGCGGCTCATTCCGGGTTTGCGAGGAATACCGGCAGTGATAACCACTACATCACTGTCAGCCGTATCCTCATAAGAGTTCGTTCCGGTAATTCGGGAATCAAACCCAAATATCGGCGAAGCCTCAAATAAATCAAGTGCCTTTCCCTTCGGCATGTCCGCCGTTTGCGGAATATCAAGCAAAACAACATCGCCAAGCTCCGCAGCAGCTGCCCAATGAGCCGTTGTTGCACCAACATTGCCCGCACCAACAATACTAATTTTTGATCTTTTCATTTTTGAAAATTGTTATACACCGCACGCACCGTAATTCCCGACAACCCAAAAATATAAAAGCCCGCTCTCAAATAGATAAGCAGGCAACAGTCGCCGAAATTTAAAATGCGGGCAGTCCAAATATACTAAAGCTACTTTAAAAATTTCCCGAAACTGAACACGTGAACGAAACAACGTGAAACGGTCGTCCAAGGGCAATGCCTCCGCCCATACCGGTTTCGGTATAGTACTAAATTGCTCACACCCAAATTTCCGTCAACCGCTGTCCGCTCTATTATTCGGAAGCAAGCTCTTACACTTCTCATGCTCAAGCTGTTTTGAAATTCACAGTGTTTGCAGTATACGCTATACCGTAACCGATACAAACAATAGATTTCATCCACATCAGTTTGGGTGCAGCATATAAATTTAGAACAAACGATGCATAATTGTTAATCTTTTTCAATTTTTGGCAAGTAGGGCGGTAAACTTCCACGGATTTTAGGAGAAGTTCTTTTGTCTGGAAGATAAATGAGTATTAAGACATCGCCCTGAAATATTAATGCTCTAAAGTAAAACCGTCTGTTGAATACTATACGGTAGCCGGTAAGGCGATAGGCTTCGCCTCCGAACAACCGCCTCACGTTGTTGCGCTTGCGTGTTCAGCTTCAGGAATTTTAGAGTAGCTTCAGTATAAAAGCGTATTACACTGACATCAACTCACTGATGGAGGTTTTTAGAACTTCCTTGAAGACGAATATTTTTTTGACTCATTGGGCAATGGTGTTTTGTGGAGTGTTTCTTTTGTTTTCTTATTCCTCTAACACAATGACAGAATTTTCCGTCAAGATGTCAAAAAGTTCCTCAATGTTTTCTTGCGAAACGCCAAGCGAATTGGGCGTAATTCTCCGACCTAGACCATTGATTTCGATTCCGTTGTTTAACATTAGATGTTTTGATTGTGTTGTGGTTGATTTGCTTTGTACTACGAATTCACCGGTAACGCCAATAACATTTCTCCCAATAACTACCGGAAATCTTCCCGCATAAACTCCACCCAAAAGTAACGTCAATTCGCCGCGTTTGGTATGAACCTTCGCGTCAAATTGACCATGCACCACCTTCAACTCCTTGCCCGTCAACAAAACCTCCGACGGATTCAAGCCATTGATCTTGGACAATAACGCCGCCGAAATACCGTATTGTTTGGCAACCGATTCGACCGTATCGCCCAACTTGACCCGATACATCGGCTCAAGAACATGACAACCCGACGAATAAATCAACTCCAACGCAACACGATCCAAAAAGCCCGCAACATAATCGCGTTCAACATCCCTCAAATCCTGCTGGTCATAAAATTTGCTCAACCGCACCAACGCAAGATGCATTTTTGCATTCTCGCGCGTTTCGTACTCACGCATTTGACCCGTAACAAAACGAGAAGCCATTTCCCGCACAGACTGAGGCGACGAATGCTCTTGCGGTTTGGATGCGGAAAAAATATCGCTTGTTGTCAAATCATTCGTAACTATCACCGGTTGTGGGACTGGCGGCGGTTGAACGAATGGAATTGTTGCATCAGGAGCAGAATTGCCCGCACTCACATTCTCAAGTTTCGCATCTGTCGAAATCCCGACACTTTTGTTTGGGGCAATGTTTTTAATTTTTTCGTTGTCTCTATTTCTTGCGTAATTGCCGCCGCTATCGCTGTTGTTACCATTGCCCGCGTCCAAACCGGCAATAGCATTGTCCATCAACTCCGAACTCGATGTCGCAATCACACCATTTATTTGTCTTGAAGACTCGGCAAACGGATTTTCGACATTCGTCTTGCTTGTCGGTTTTGCCGAATTGCCCGACGAATTGTCAGACGAATTATTAGCCGTACCCGAATCCGCAAACACAGGGAATATATCAGGCGAACTCGTACCATAACTTGGCATGAAATTATCGTTCATGTTCGGCTCTTCCTTGGCAAACGCAACCTTCGCCGCAACATCGTTGCCCATCTCCCGCGTCGGCGCAAGCACCGCCTCGTTATTTTGCTTCACCGATTTCAAATAATCCGCCCACAAACTCAAACCATTTTCCGGCATACTCGACGAGCGCGGTAACTCCATATCTCTAACGAATTTTTGGGAATTGGCATTGGAATCGTTGAACCGAACGTACCTGTTGCCCGAATCGACAACCACGATCCTGTCTTGATCGGCGGAATCAACAACCAACGGCAAAAGTTTCACCGAAGCCGTAACGGCGGATTTATCGCCAACGCTATCAATGGCGAATAATATGTCTGATGAAAATTCCTGTTGATATGAATTATTTTCAATTACTACTGTCTCGGATGAAAATGAAATGTTCGCTTGATTGAGGGGAGATGTCGAGTAAAACAAAGGTGCAATCGGTACAGCGGATGAATAATAATTGGGGTCATTTGAAATTTTCGTCAATTCAGGGTTTATTTGCGTTGCTGGGGTGAATGAATTTGTTATTGTGTGAAATGGGTTGTTGTTGACAGAGTTTTGTGTGTTGTTTTGGTTTATTGCGGCGGCATCATCTCTAAGTCCGGTGTTTACGAAAGCGGAAGGCAATCCTGTATTGTCGGGCAAATGCTGTGAGTCGTAGTAAGTTGCGGCAACCGCGGGCGGTAAGGGCGGCGAAGGCGGCGGATCAACTTGAATTACAGGTGTCGGCGGAGTCAACGTCTGATTACCAACAGGCGGCAAAAAACTAACAGTTGAGTCCAGCAACTTAGGTAATTCCGTAACCGACATCGCCGGAGTGGTTGGCAATGTTGAGGTCGGTGCTTCAGTATTATTGTTGCACGGAGACAAACTACTCGTGTTGGGCGAATTATCCGTCGGAGTGAAAGGCGGCGGAACTTGCTGTTCAAAAGGGTTGACGCGGGTTGGTGCAAGCGGCGAATACGGCAAATATGGCGAATTAGGATTAGGATACGGCAAATTAAGATTCGCCGCACTCGGCGCAATCGATGCCGGTACCGGTAAATTAGAAGACACAACCGGCGACGAAATAACCGACGAAGCAATCAACGGCGGCGCAATATGTTGAGAAGCATAAGGCGAACTTGGCTCGATTGTTTGGGGTTCAAATTGCTGGTTCAAATTTGCGGTTAGAGTTGGGTTTGAGGTTGTCGTTGGAGGTTGGGGCAATGAATTGGGCGAGGGAACATTTGACGAAAACGGATCGTTACCGACAGTCGTCTCTTGCCCATAATTTAAAACCGGCGCGGAACCCAATTCATTGGGCAAGGCGTTATTTGAGAGTTTGGTCGGGCTGTTGTTCGGGTTGAATGGCGGCGCGGGCGAGTTAGTATCGTCGTTGGTTGTTGTCCCAAACGCCGGCGCAAAACCGCCGCCAGCCGCCCCGCCCAAAGAAGCAGGCGGCGATTGTTGAAACGAGCTGCCCGTAGAATTCAACGGTAACGCCCCCTCAACATCGCCAAACAACGGAGAAGCACCGCTATCGGATGCCTTACCGCCTTCGGCTACATTGATTCCAATTGTCTCCAAATATAGCAAATCATCTTTGGGAACATCAATAACCGGCGCAGGTTTGAAAATTTTAAACGCGCCAACCAACGCGAAACAAACCACAACCACAATCACAAAACCTTTTACAACTCTCTTCAGAATTCTCACAATATTTTCCTTAATACTAAATATACTCAAGCTACTTTAAAATTTCTGAAGCGGAACACGCAAACAGCTTGAGTATATTACGTTTGTGCGTTCGATTTTGGGAATTTTAAAACCGCTTGAGTGTATACCTAGCCGGTAAGGCGATAGGCTTCGCCCTTGAACAACCGCTTCACGTTGTTACGCTTGCGTGTCCAGCTTCAGGAATTTTAAAACTGCTTGAGTGTAACATTGCGAAATTGGGCAAACGAAATAACCTCCCCCAATCCCGCAATACAATTTTTCAATTTTCTAATCCCCGAATTGAAACGCAATAAATCACGCAACATTAAGCTGTTATGCAACCACGCAATACTATATTGTCTGTATTGCGGCGGCATATTTGCCGGAATATTCTGTTCGTTTTGCCGCTTTCATTCCGATATTCGCAAATAATAACAAAAAGATCGGGTTTATATCCAGAGCAATTTTGAAAAAAAACCTCAAAAGCGGACAAAACACTAGAAAAAATTTTTTTTTGCTATGGTTGTTCCGAATTGTCAAAGTTTGCGGTGTATATTCAAGCGACTTTAAAATTCCTGCATTTGAACAAGCAACCGTAGCATCGCGAAGCGATTGTTCAAGGGCGAAGCCTACCGTCCATATCGGCTTTGGTATATTGACTGAAAATCGACCGAATTTGACATAATTTGTTTTTGGCAATTTTGGGCAAGTAGTATTTTTAGAAATTGTCTATGATGTAATGGTATCGTATTTGAAGTTTATTAGGATAATATTCATGGTGAAATATTTTTTGATTATTCCTTATTTCGTTTGGCGGCGGTTGCCGATAAACGGGTTGTGAAGGCTAGCGGAGGGACCCGTTAGCATTGATCTGGTTGAATACCAAGAAGAGAAGAAGCGTGTAATTGTTAGCCCTACCCCAGTATTTGAATGGATTTTAGCTATAAGGATATAGTTGAGTGATTTATTTGGATTTAACTAGGGCGTTTGTCGTGTCGGGCAGTGTAAGAAGGAGAGTGCCCGATGCAAAGAAGAGTATAAAAGCAAGAATATCGGAGAACCTGCAATGAAGGTTTTTACAACTGGTCAGGTCGCCAGAATCTGTAAGGTAGCACCGCGTACTGTCAGTAAATGGTTCGACTCAGGCAGATTGAAGGGGTATCGCATCCCCGGGTCTCAAGACCGTCGGATTCCACGCGAATATTTGATTAAGTTCCTTAAGGAGCATGGAATGCCGCTCGGAGACCTCGAAGATGAGACTCTGGCGAAAGTATTGATTGTTGCCCAAGATCAGATACTGATTGAGAATCTGAAACGGGAGTTTTCTATTGAGAAAGCGTTTCGTTTAGCAGTCGCAACCAGCGGTTTTGATGCTGGAATCCAAGCTGAAAGTTTCCATCCGGATTGTGTTATCGCAGATTACTCAATCGGAAAGATGGAGGCGAAACAGATAGTGGACAACCTACGAAGAAACAATGAATTTTCAGAAATTGTGTTAATCGGGTTGTTTCCAGATGATGGGAGTACTATGAGTTTTGATCGCTCGAACCTGAATGAAACTTTCAAAAAGCCTTTCGATTCATCCTTGTTGGTGGAACGGCTAAGGACTTTGATCGGATCAAAAAAAGAACTTGTCTAATGTCTGATTCATTTGCTGGTAAAACTGTGTCCCAAAGTAATACAGTCAACCGGTAAACAGACACTTCGGCTTCTTCTTGGGTTAAACATCACAACTCTGATAAAACTGGACAAAATCTGTAAGTTTTTTTCGCAAATCGTTCGGCTATTTTAGCCGAACGATTTGTTTTTTTAAACCGTAGGGGCAACGAGGTTGTTAAAAAGATACCAACCTCATGACCTAATTGGTGGGCTATTGGTTGATTTGTTCACGTTCGCACGAGACCGGTTTTGGTTGTCCGAATTTTGGATCGTTTGTTGCTGTTTGGTCGGTGTGTTGTTACAAGATGAGTTCGTTTAATTCGTCGTCTGATTCGGCGGAGGTGTTTGTTTCTGGTTTTTTGTGTTTGTTTTGGAGTGATTCGTTGAGGTTTGGCGAGCTGGGTGAATCTTCGTTTGGCGGAATTGTTTCTTCGTGGTAAATTGCAACCGCAACCAACGCAAACGAAATAACCCCAAATCTGCCCATAAACATAATCGTCATAAGAATTATCTTGCCCGCCAACGTCAACTCAGACGTTATCCCTCGACTCAAACCAACTGTACTCAACGCCGACGCAACCTCCAACACAACATCCTCAAACTCATGATGCTCAAATGCCAATAACAAATACGCCCCAATCGAAAACGTTATCAAATACAACGCAAACGCCGCAAATGCCGCATTGATTCGACCATGAGGTATCGTACAACCAAAAAACATTATCTCCTTTCGACCATAAATTGAACTCATTATCGTCCCAATCGCCGCCGACCACGTCGTACTCTTCAAACCACCACCCGTACCACAAGGCGACGCTCCAAGTATCATCAAAATTATTATTATCATCGCCGTCGCCGTCGAAAGTTTCGCAATAGGATACGTGCAAAAACCCGATGTCGTCAACGCTGATACCGTTTGAAAAAATGAAACAAGCACACGATTTTTGATCGGAAGCTCAGCTACACTCGCGTCAAAAAAAAGTAATAACGTCCCCAAACACACCGCGCCGAATGTTGAAACAAGTATTATACGTGTTGTCAATGTCGCCTTGAATTTGGTACTATTTTCGCCGTCGGAAGGTTCGTAATTTATTGCCCGATATAACGCGCGGGCAAAATCATCAAGAACAATAAAACCAATCGCGCCAAGTAAACTCAACGACGTAATTATAATATTGACTTTCGTGTTGTACGCAAAGGGAATCAGGTTGTCCGAAAACGTACTAAAACCCGATGTGCAAAATGCCATAACCGAATGAAATAACGCCGCCCAAAATGGATTGGGAACATTTTCTTCGGTAAATGCTTGCCAAAGTAAAATTGTGCCGATGGCTTCGATGGAAAATGTGAACGCAATTATGTGTTTGAGAAATATTGTCGATTTGAATTTGGAAGGCATTGAGAAAACGGCGCGTCCGATGTTGATGCGGTTATCAGAAACGTGTCCTTTGGACGCAAGAATCGTGTAAGAACCAATTATCATATAACCAAGCCCGCCCATTTGAACGCCGACAAGAATAATTATCTCGCCAAGAAAATTATAGACCTCTGTAGTATTGACCGGAGTCAATGCTGATGTACTGATCACGGAGGTTGAGATCAACAACGTATCTATACAAGAAACCCCGCTCGCAGTCCGCCAACATATCGGCAAACTCAAAAACAAAAAAACTATCAATACATGAATAACATACAAAATAAATATTGTATGAACCGGTCGAGAAGCCTTAAATAAGTGTGTTACTCCATTGAAAAAATTACGCATTTTAAATTTTGATACCATATATACCATACTCAAGCTACTTTAAAATTCATGGGGCTGAACATGGAAGCACAACAATGTGAAGTGGCTGTTCAAGGGCGAAACCTACCGCCCATACCGGCTGCGGTATAAAGTACTGAGCGACAAGCAGCTAGAGGTTGGAAGTCTGATTTTCCCGTACTCCAAAGTTATTGAGCGTAACCCTAAACATTGTGTTAATTGATAGCAGAGATGAGGTTGTTTGTCAATCGGGGAAATTTTTTTCTTGGGGCAAGAAGAGACAAAAGACGACAAAATGACATTTGACGGCAAATACTTTTGTCCTTTTTGTCCCCAATGTCTCTTATGTCCCTAATATGCTTAAAAGCTCAATAATAATTTCCAAAAATCGATTTTTGATCGAAATGAATTTGCCCGAAAGGAAATTGCCTTCAATGTGCTGGGGGGGATTTTCTTTTAGTTTAGTTCGGGGTATCTTTTTACGGGTTGTTGCGGGGAGTTTGTTCTCCGTCTGTGGTTCAGTTTATGCTGCGTGTTCAGCTTTGGGAAATTTTAAACGGTAGTTTGAGTGTAATTGGGCGGCGGCTGAAGTTTTGGTTTTGAACAAATTGAAAATAAAAATTTTATGAGGGGTGATTATGAGGTTAGTTACGCGGTCTGATTTTGACGGGTTGGCGTGTGGGATGCTTTTGAAGGAAGAGGATTTGATTGATGATGTCAAATTTGTCCATCCAAAAGATTTGCAAGACGGATTATTTATGGCAACGAGCAATGATGTGTTATGCAATGTGCCGTATATTCATGGTTGTGGGATGTGGTTTGATCATCATACGAGCGAGGAGGAGCGTGTTGGCTGGACGCATGCTGTCAACGGGTTGAGCAAAAAGGCACCGTCGTGTGCGGGTATTGTTTATGAGTATTTCAACGGTCAAGAATGTTTGCCGCAATTTAAACCGTTGATTGACGCGGTTGACAAGGTGGATTCGGGGCAATTGTCGATAGATGATATTCGGAATCCTAGCGGTTGGATTTTGATTGGTTTTATTGCGGATCCGCGAACAGGTCTTGGTAGGTTTCGGCAATTCAGAATTGCAAATTATGAGTTGATGCTGGAATTTATAAATCACTTGAGGCATTCGAAATTGGAAGAGATTCTGGTTCATCCTGACGTTAAAGAGCGAATCGATTTGTACACCGAGCAAACGGCATTGTTTGAAACAATGGTCAAAAAACATTCGCGGACGGATCAAAATGTGCTTATTACTGATTTGCGTGATGTTGACCCGATTTACACGAGCAATCGTTTTACGGTTTATGCGCTTTATCCGGATCAAAATGTATCGTTATGGATAACGGACGGCAGGGCAAAGCAAAATGTAGCGATTGCGTGCGGGTACAGTGTTTTGAACCGGACGTGCAATGTTGACGTGGGACATTTGATGTTGCAATACGGCGGCGGCGGGCACCACCAAGTGGGAACTTGCCAAGTACCATACAACGAAGCAAACCGCGTAATTGATGAAATCGTTGATGCACTAAAAAAATAAATCATGTTACGCATTCGCGAATATTATACTCAAGCTACTTTAAAATTCATGGGTCAGAACACGCAAGCGCAACAACGTGAAGCGGTTGTTCAAGGGCGAAGCCTATCGCCCTACCGGCTACGGTGTAAGCACCGCAAAGGCGAAGTTTAAAAACCTTCGTGCTACTTTGTTGCCTTTGCGGTGAAAAAAATTTATCGCTCACCATTCTCAATGTACATCAATTTCCAGAACGATGCCTAGATTGAATTATTACGTTATTATTTTTTCGTTATTGCTTTGTTTTTTTTGTTATCCGGTAACGATTCGTGATCGTGTTTTGGTCAACACGCTTCATTGGGTTGAGTGGAGTGCGTTTGTATCTCTTGAATCGCGGCAGCTTTTTGAGGGCGCGATGAATGGTATGTTCAAAACGCTTGACAAATATTCTTACTACACGCCCGCTGTCGGCAAAAAAGATTACAACGATCATCTCAACAATCTTTATGAAGGAATCGGTTTGATCACAATGTCAACCGATGATAATAAATCATTGGAGGTGATTTATCCGTTGTTTGATTCTCCTGCGTTTCGTGCGGGGTTGCGTTCTGGTGATCGGATTTTGGCTGTCAACGGAACTGATTTAACGGAGGATACAGTAAGAGAATTTTCTTCGTTGATAAAGAAATTGAGCGGCACGGATATTGAGTTATCTGTTTTGCAATTTGGTAAAACGGAACCGGTCAAAATTGCGATCAGAGCGGATCAATTGAACATGGACAGTGTTGAGGGCGACAATATTGATGTGAGCGGCAGCCGTGATTTTTTGCTTGAGACCAATAATAACATCGGTTACATAAGAATTACATCATTTAGCCGTCGTACCGCCGACGAATTCGGCGACGCTTTGCAGCAACTCTACCAAAAACAAGCACAAGGTTTAATTCTTGATCTACGTGGAAATCCGGGTGGATACGTAAATATCTCCGTTGAAATTGCAACATTGTTGCTCAACGCGACAGATACTCCGCCAATTATCGTGTCAACAAAATACCGCAACGGAATTGTCAAAAAAAATTATTACGGTAACAGCAAAAATCAAATTTGTTCTCTTCCGATGGTGGTATTGATTGACGATGGTTCTGCTAGTGCGTCTGAAATACTTGCGGCGGCGTTGCAAGATTATCAGCGTTGTGTTATTGTCGGCAACCGTTCATTTGGCAAGGGTGTTGTCCAAGAGATACACGATTTGCCCGCAAATTCCGGAACGTTTCAATTAACAGACGTGAGTTATTGGCGACCGAGCAACAAGAATATAAATCGTACAGAAAATGCGGTTGAGACTGATGATTGGGGTGTGATTCCTGATTTCGAATGCAAAATGGAAATGCAGAAATGGCGAAGTCTCACAATAGATTCAATCCGCACAAGACGGGCAAACGCAATTTGCGAAAACCGTGAAACGTTTCTTGATTCGTATCTCGCAAATGTTGAAAAGAATATTGACAAACTGCGAAATGAAATCAACGAACTAAATAAAACCGAAACACAACTCAAAAAGAAATTCGCTAAATCAATCGAAGACGACAAAAATAAAACAGACAACACCGAAAATAAAATTGAAAACGAAAATAATGTCGTTGACAAAAATGAAGACAACGAAAACATGGATATACCTTTCAAATTGCAAGGTAACAAGCCATATTTCGACCCGCAACTCGATAAAGCAATCGAAATTTTAGAAAAAATGATTTCCGGTAAATCTGTTGCGGAAATTATTGAACAAAAAGATAAAGACGAACCATAAAAATCTCTCAAGGGAATTTCCAAAAAATAATTTTATTCGAATTCGGTCGATTTTCAGTCGATAAAAATCGACCGAATTTGAATAAAATTATTTTTTGGTATTTTTTGACAAATAGTATTTTTAGAAATTCTTTTAAACTATACCGAATGCATATTTTTCTTGCTAATCCGCGTGGTTTTTGTGCTGGTGTCAACATGGCGATTAAGACGCTTGAGACGGCAATAATTCGTTTTGGTTTGCCGCTTTACGTTTATCATGAAATTGTCCACAACACGTGGATTGTTGATGATTTCAAGTTGCGTGGCGTGAAGTTTGTCAGCATGTTGGACGAGGTGCCTGAAGGTTCGCGGCTAATGTTTTCGGCGCATGGTGTCGCGCCAAATATTAGAGAGAGAGCGAAACAAAAAAATATTGAAACAATCGATGCAACTTGTCCGCTTGTTGCGAGGGTACATCGTGAGGTGTTGCGGTATGCGGCGGACGATTACACGATTATTTTGATCGGACACAGCGGACACGATGAAGTTATCGGCACAATGAACGAAGCACCGGAATCGATAATTCTTGTTGAACATGAATCGGATATTCATGCTCTTAAATTTGCCCAAGATGAAAAACTTGTCGTACTCACCCAAACGACTCTCTCCGTAACAGAAACAAAATCAATGATCGAACTGCTGCAAAAAAAATTTCCAAACATCATCGGCAAATCAAACGCCAACATCTGCTACGCAACCCAACATCGCCAAGATGCTATTGCAACATTGGCGGCTTTAGTTGATGTCGTGTTAATAGTTGGCAGTGAGAACAGCTCAAATAGTAAACGATTGGCAGAGCGTGGCGAAGCGTTGGGAGTTCGTTCAATTTTAATTGACGGCGTGGACAATATTGATGTCGGTTGGTTCAATGGAAGCGAGAGAGTTTTAATTTCGGCAGGGGCAAGCGCGCCGGAATACGTGGTTCAAGATTGCGTGCGAATGTTACAAAAAATTTTTAACGCAACAGTCGAAGAACGACAAACCTGCTCGGATTCTCTTTCGTTTCAATTACCAATCGATTAATATACAAAAGCCAGTATACTCAAGCTGTTTTTAAATTCTTGAAGCTGGACACGCAAGCGCAACAACGTGAAGCGGTTGTTCTACTCAAGCTGTTTTAAAATTCCTGAAGCTGATTACGCAAGCGTAGCATCGCGAAGCGGTTGTTCAAGGGCGAAGCCGACCGCCCATACCGGCTTCGGTATACCGGATTTTATACACCGTTTGGCAACTTGTCTATCATAATTTTTCTGTGATTGATTTTTTCTCCGTCAACAATAAATTTGCCATCACCGATTGCGTGAAAAAAACGTTTTTCCCGCCGCTTCTCGTCAACCCACGCCGCAATCGCATCCAAAATAAAAATGTTGTGCTTTTTAACATGATCGACAACACGGCATTCAATATTCGCATAACATTCTTTTATCAGCGGCGCATTGACGTTTTCCGCTCTCAATGGCGTGAGCTTGAATTTCTCAAATTTATTTACGCACAACCCCGAACAAGAACCAATCCTAACAGTAGTTCTTGCCAAATCAACTGTTGGAACGGCGATTACGCATTCTTTGTTTTTGGTCAATGCCTTGAAAGAATGATTCCACGAACCAGTCATAAACGCAAATCGCGGCGTAAAATCAAGTACCATTGTCCAAGATAATGTCATAATATTGTTGTTCGCTCCATTGCAAGTAGTTACCAAAACAACCGGACCGGGTTCTAAAAAAGGTAACTATTCAGTCGTTCAGTGCGGATTTATTTGGTTTGTCGAATACGTTTTTTATGACGTTTGTAACATTTTTTGCTTGTTTGCATGCGGAGTTCAAGACGGAGGCGATTCTGGCGAATGCGGATGCGCCTTTTTTGGTACGGAA
>JAIRWK010000295.1 GCA_031268995.1 Planctomycetaceae bacterium | reverse complement strand
TGGCAAGTATTTCAAGTAAATCAGACGAAAAAGAAACAGTCGAATTATTTTTTGAAGATGATTTTACAGTTTCAATGAAAGAGAAACAAAATATATTTTTCACGGAAAAAGTTGCGGGCAGTGATGAAGTTTTCGCGGATAATTTTTGCGATACCGGAAAAATTGATGAATACCCAAAAGGATTTATCAACGGAATCATTGCAAAATATACACCCTCTCAAAAAAAACTATCCCCATAACCCAACTCCAACAACCAACAAATAACCAACAAGATTCAAATACATCCCCCACAAAAACTCCATCGCCGTCGCCAAAACATATAACCCAAAGACCAACAATAAAACCACGATAAAAAACAAATATACCGAAGCCAGTATGGGTGATAAGTTTCGCCCTTGACAACCGCTTCACGTTGTTGCGATTGCGTGGTTCGGCTTCGGATATTTTAAGTAGCTTCAACATAAGAAAGGAAAAATTAAAATGAATTTTTTAACAAAATCGGTAACAGATATATTTTAAATATCCGCTTTTTGGTAGTAATAGTAATTCTTGCGTTAGAATTGCTGATCGGAGGTGCGTTATCGTTCTTAAACGGTGAAATAAATAACCTCGAAAATAAAAATAACGCAATGGAAAAACTCATCGACAAAGGTAATCTTGAGTCTAAATTTGAATCGTCAGAGAAAAATTTTGACAAAGAGCTTGTTAAAGTTAACGACAATTTGACCGCAGAAATAAATATACTTACAACAGAAATAAACTCACTCAAAAATGAGATTACTCTACTAAAACGCGAATTAATTACCCTGCTAACTCCACCTCCGCCTCCAACCCCGATACCACAACTACGAAAACAACCCGAAGTAAAATAATTTTATGCCATGCGCTAGGCTTCGGTATAACCCAAAACACACATCATTTAACCAATAATAAATTTTATGCCAACATTTTTTGTGATATATTTTTTGTCGATATTTTTGTTATCGATAGTGTTACTTTTTTGTCTGAGTACATTGTTGTTGCGTCTTGGAGTGATTGATGAACAGATAAATAGTTTGCGTTTAGTTTCGGGCGGTCAAATTGCGGATCAAGAATTGTTTAATTTTTTGCGCCGGATTTTGGTTGACCGTGATTTGAGTTCCGAGCTTGGTAATCACGGCTTGGACACGCCGATACACAAACCACTTTATGAACCGGTAAGCGAACAAGTCAACACATTTTCAGCGTTGGTACGCCTGATTTTTGGTCATGTCCTAAATTTATTGTTACGTTTTGCTAACTCCGCTGTTTTTTAAGGGTACAATATCAAGAACAATAAATTTCGCACACTACCTGATTTTTAATCTGCTGCGCGAAGGAGTTGATGATCAGTTGAAACGAATTTCAGCGTTATTTTTGTTACAATTCAAGTTGGAATTGGACGCAGAAATTTTCACAAAATCAGTTTTTCAAGTTGTTGCTAAATTGAAAAATCAATCTTATCACGGAGTGAGAATTGCCGAAATTCGAATACCAACAGTCGGCACAACAATAGATTTGGGTTGGATGTTTCCGTGTTCCGCTCCGGCAGGTTTTCGTGTTAGAGCACCTCTCGGCGTAGCACTATTCGACGAATCAGGAAAATTAATCGCCAAAGCAAACGTAATAGGAAAATAACACAGCCGAACCTTCTACCGAAGCCCACCGCCGCGTCAAGAAACTTACTTGAGGGAGGTTATTAGTACCTCCCTCAAGTATTTGTGATCTATGCACTACATTTGTTATACCGTAGCTGGTAAGGCAATAGGCTTCGCCCCAGAACAACCGCTCCACATTGTTGCGCTTGCCTAACGCTCTGTGTCGTAGGTCTACCGCAACTTCAGGAATTTTAAACGGCTTGAGTATATTTATGCGCTACGGCTCAAATTATTGCTATTGGTTTTACTACTTCGGCTGGTTTGTCTTTCATTAAAGATAAACCTTTTTCTACACCTTCAAGTCCTTGAAAAATGTGCGTTACCAACTTGCTTGGGTCAACTCGTCCGGTTTGCACAATCGCAATCATGCGTTCCATTCTTGCACGTCCGCCCGGACATAAACCGCCATAAATTGTTTTGTGTGCCATGCCACAACCCCAACCTAGTCGCGGAATATCAAGTGTATTGCCCTCGCCGAAATAATTTATATTGCCAATCGTTCCTCCCGGCTTGACCATCTCAACCGCTTGCCCCAACACACTCTCATCGCCACCCGCAACTATAACATGATCAACTTGACCATGATTGCAATCAAGAATCTGCCGAACAATGTCGCCATTTTTATAATTTACAATATCAGTTGCGCCGTAATATTTCGCCAGCTCAACACACTTAGGACGACTGCCAACCGCAAATACGCGACCAGCACCCCGCAAAACCGCACCGGCAACTCCCATCAAACCAACCGGTCCAATACCAATCACCGCAACAGTTGAACCAATCTGAATGTTCGCAAGCTCCGCACCATGAAAACCCGTCGTCATCATGTCCGGCATCATCGCCGCAGACTCAAGACTAATGCCATCCGGTAACTTCGCAAGATTCATGTCCGCATCGTTCACATGAAAATACTCTGCAAAAACGCCGTCCTTGTCATTCGAAAATTTCCAGCCGGACAATAAACTTTCCGAATGCTGATGAGGAACCCCATGTTGAATCTGCAACGTCCGCCAATTCGGCGTTATCGCCGGAACAACAACACGGTCGCCCACCTTGATATAAGAAACTTCCTTGCCAACCTCCACAACCTGACCAACAGCCTCATGCCCAAGTATCAGATTATGCCGTTCGCCAATTGCTCCGCTATAAACCGTATGAATGTCCGATGTACACGGAGCTAACGCAAGCGGCGCAAGTATCGCATCATACAGACCAGCAACCGGTTTGGGTTTGTCAATCCAACCCGTCGCCCCTATTTTAAGCATCGCAAATCCCTTCATAACTATCCTCACTTTCTTTGTTAAAAAATTAAACTGCTCACTCATTAAATTTCGAAAATCATACCAAAACCAATATACCGAAGCTGGCATTAGCGGTAGGTTTCGCCCTTGAACAACCACTTCACGTTGTTGCGTTTGCCTAACGCCATGCGTTGTAGGTTTACCGCAGCTTCAGGAATTTTAAAACAGCTTGAGTATAAAACTTCGCCCATTGAACAACAACTACGCTTCTAACGCGCACGTGTCCAATTTTAGGAATTTAAAAGTAGCCTTATTATTTGCTGTTCATACTACTAACTCCGGCAATGTCCGCTCGCTCAACTATCGGCAAGCAGATTTGCACATCACCGAAATTTATAGCACACGCAATATAATATTGTCTTAAAAGAGGTTTACATTCGCGAGTAAATCAGAGTTCACCCGTAACACCCGATGCAAACTCACGTTCACCACAAAGAAACCAAACATGTAGACCAATATAACACAACATAAAACTTCCATCAATACACCAAACCGCAAAAAGAATAATTATACCGTAGCCGGTAAGGTGATAGACTTCGCCCCTGAACAATCGCTTCACGTTGTTGCGCTTGCGTGTTCAGCTTTAAAGTAGCTTCGGCATATACCGAATATGCCGAAATGACATCGCATAATCAAGGTATTGCCCAAAAATAAATGACCATTAATGTTCAATAAACGGTTTTATTTTAGGACATTAATGATAATTTTATTTCAGGGTGATGCCTAAGGATTTTTGGGTCTGCGGCGTGAAGTTGGCAAGTTTTGACGCAAGGGGTGGTTTGACTTTTAGATTTCTGTTATACTTTTTTGTTGACGAAGGGCAATCGTTTAATGTTGAGAGTCTGTTGTCATTTGTTGCGGGCTTGTTTTGTCCGGTATCGGTGTAGTTACGAATAAATTAACCCTTTAACAATTATTTGAGTAAATGGCTTTTTTGCGAACACGTAGTCAAGAAGTTGCGAATCAGGAGATTTTTAAAATTTTGGCGGATTCTGTTGTTATTGGTCGTAACAAGGAATGTCATATTTCGCTGGAACACAATGGTGTCAGCCGCGAACATGCCAAAATTTATTCGGGACAAGATGGATATTTTTTGGAAGACCTCAAAAGCCGCAATGGTACGTTTGTCAACGGAAGTCAAATAACGGAAAAAACGCTATTGCATGACGGTGATATTGTTCGTTTTTGTGATGCGGAGTTTTTGTTTTTTGCCGGTGAGCCGAGTGATGCTGCGGCGCATGATCCTGTTGCGGCTCCTGTTGCGGATTTGAAGTTGGTCAAGGAGATGGGCGATGATGAAAGTAACACATTTGAAATAAAATCCAAAATTCAACTCTCGGATAAAAAACCAATTTTGACATCCGCTAACGCATCAATAAAACTGCAAGCTATGATCGACATCGGGCGTAATCTCGGCGCGGATGTGCATCATGTTTTGCCGCAACTTGTAAATAATTTACTTAAAATATTTTTGCAAGCGGATTGTGCGTATATTTTGTTGAATGACGATCAGACGGGCAGGCTTGAGTTGAAGGCGTTTCAGTACCGCGATCCAGACAACCAAGAATCTTTTAGAATAAGCAGAACAATTCTTGAAAAAGTGGCTACGTCTAAAGCTGCTATTTTGTCGGATGATGTTGCGAATGATTCGCGGTTTGACATCAGTGATAGTATTGTCAATTATAATATTTCATCAATCATGGCGGCACCGATTATGGATTACGACAACTCCGAAGTACTCGGAGTTGTTCAAGTTGATTCGCGGTCATCTCGTAGCAGGTTTACGTATGAGGATTTGGATTTGTTGGTATCTGTTGCGTATCAGGTTGCGGTTTCGTATCAGAATGCTAAGTTGCATGAGATAGCAATAAACGAGCGAATTCTTGAACGAGAAATGAACATCGCAAATACAGTACAACGTGGACTTTTACCGCTTGGCAGACCTGATATTGAGCATTATGGTTTCTTTGATTTTTATCAACCGGCGAAATATTTGGGCGGTGATTATTATGATTATATATTGTTGCCGGATGGTCGATTAGTTTTTGCTCTTGGCGATGTGTCGGGCAAAGGCGCGGCGGCATCTTTGTTGATGGCAAAGTTATCGGCGGAGGTGCGGTCGGGGTTAATTATTGAGAAAACGTTTGGGGATACGATTGGGCGTTTGAATCGTGTTTTTAGTGAGCCGCGTTGGGACAACAGATTTATAACTTTCTTTTTTGGCGTTCTCAATCCCAAAACGAACGAGATCGTATTTCACAACGCCGGACATATTCCGCCGATTCTTGTTTCGCCGGATGGCACTGCTGAAATGCTTGGCGAGTCGATTATTGGGTTACCGTTGGGGATAATGGACGACACGGAGTATCCCGAAAGCTCATTTACAATAAGTACCGGACAAAAACTTGTGGTGATAAGTGACGGAATTACGGACGCAATGAACGCCCAAGAACAATATTTCACGCTTGAAGGTGTATTGAATTATTTACGGAAATCACCAAACGTGAATACCGATGAGTTTGGCAAAAACTTGATGACAGCCGTTCACAGCTTTTCAGGACGTGTCCCGCAAACCGACGACCAAAGCGTCGTGATTGTCGGCAAGGATAGTTAAGCCAAACGAAAAATTATACCAAAGCTGCTATCGGCGAATCGATAACACGAAAGGCTCATATCTTTTTTCAGATATTTTGAAGGGACGTTAGGGACATGAGGGACAAAATAGTCGTTTATACTGAAGCTGTTTTAAAATTCCTGAAGCTGAACACGCAAGCGCAACAACGTGAAGCGGTTGTTCAAGGGCGAAGCCTATCGCCCATACCGGCTTCGGTATAAAGATTTCGGAAAACTCTCTTGATAATGTTGCGTGAACTGTTACTTTGTCCATTCTGTCCCCGTCATCTCTTTTGTCTCTTAAAAAAATATTGGAAAAAAAATCCACTATCTCAGAATAATATTCTTAAAGCCTCTAAATATTTTTCTCTTGTTTTTGCGATTATGTCATTTGGTAAAATTGGCGGGGGGCTGTTTTTGTTCCAGCCGCTTTGGATTAGCCAATCTCTCACAAATTGTTTGTCATAAGATGGTTGACTTTTACCAACCTCGTATTTGTCCAATTGCCAAAACCTCGAACTGTCCGGCGTTAAAACCTCGTCCGCTAACAATAACTCGCCACCACAAAAACCAAACTCAAACTTCGTGTCCGCAATAATTATCCCACGCCCCAACGCATACTCACTGCCGCGCAAAAATATTTCTATCGAACGTTCCCGTAATAAACCCGCTAACTCCGCTCCCACTAAATCCGCCACTTCATTAAACGTAATATTCTCATCATGACCACTTTCCGCTTTCGTCGTCGGCGTAAATATCGGCTCCGCCAAACGCTCACTCTCACGTAACCCCGTCGGTAATCGCACCCCGCAAACCTCACCACTCTCACAATAACTACGCCAACCAGAACCACTCAAATAACCACGAACAACACATTCAATAGGTATAATTTCACACTTGCGCCCCAATGTTGAACGTCCCTCAAATACCGATAAATCAACATCCGCCGGAAACGGCATCTCCAAAACATCTGTCGCCAAAACATGATTCCTAACTCCAAGCTCATCAAACCAAAACGCCGACATCCGATTCAGTACACGCCCCTTATCAGGTACACCCACTGGCAACACCCAATCAAACGCACTTATCCTGTCAGTACTAACTATAAGCACCGAATCCCCAAAATCATAAACATCCCGAACCTTGCCACGCTTAGGCTCAAAACCGGAAATGTCAGTCTTCAAAATAACATCATTTTTCATTTTCTCGCTCCTAAAAAATCAGTGAGTGAATTGTAAAAATATTAGGGACACATAGGACAACGGAGGAATATTAGAGACAAATGACTTTGGAAAAAATCGTTCCTTCGATGATTAATTTCGCTAGTACGGTGAAAATGAGGTTTGGGAAAGTTCCCATCAGCCAATTCACTCAGTCCCTTTTGTCCAAAGTTACTAGTTTATTGTACAACGTTTTTAGGCTAATGCCAAGTTCTTCAGCGGCTTTGGCTTTGTTTCCTTCGTTTCTTTGCAACGCCTCCACTATCGCTTTTGCTTCCAACTCCTTCAACGATTGCGGCGAACCTTTGTCCGATAACTTTGACCCGTCTATCGAAGGATCAAACGCCGTTAAATTCGCCGCCAACCTCGATAACGAATCCTGTTGTTTTGTTAAATTTACCACTTGCATTGATGCTGTCGAATCAAGCGCGTTTTTGCAAACTGTCGGTCGCGCCTCCGCATCACGTTCACTCAATAAAATATTGTTGCTGACTCCGCCAACCCCGCCGCCAACTAAACTGCCGCTAATCTTGCCTGCCCCGCGAACTGCCAAAAATTCCGGTAACGAATCAACCCCTATCGGCAAACCATCCGACAACACCAACGCATGCTCCAACGCATTCGCCAATTGCCTAATGTTGCCGGGCCAATCATACTCCAATAAACACTTAAACGCCTCGTCCGTCAAAATATCCGAAACATCATCCTCGCCCCAATCTCCAACACGCCCACTAACCCGACTTACCAAAACTTCGCCTAACTCCGGCTTAAACCGCACCACCAAATCCCTAATCAACGCCGGCAAATCCTCACGCCGCTCCCTTAACGAAGGTACCTTTATGACAAACGTATTTATCCTAAACCATAAATCCTCGCGAAACTCGCCCGAATTTACCATCAACTCCAAATTCCGTAACGTCGCACAAACTACACGTACATTGCAATGAATAGATACATTGTCCCCAACTCGCCGTATTTCCCCATTTTCAAGAAAACGCAATAATTTTGCCTGTACCGCCTTCGATAACTCGCCTATCTCGTCCAAAAATAACGTACCACCTGCAGCTACCTCAAATAAACCCGCCCGATCCGCATTTGCCCCCGTAAAACTCCCCCGTAAATGACCAAATAACTCACTCTCAATAAGCCCCTCCGGTAATGCCCCACAGTTGACCGCAATAAACGGTTTGCTCGCCCGTAAACTTCGCTCATGTATCAATCTAGCTATAAGTTCCTTGCCTGTACCCGTTTCGCCCAACACAACAACCGCAGAATCCGTACCCGAAATACGCTCAATAAGACGATAAACCTCACGAATCGACGACGACTTGCCAGTCAATAATGTCATGTCCTAAAATTATGATTTGTAAATTGTTCGCACTTGAAAGCTCGCCAACCGCTCATATCGGCTACAGTACAACACACTCATTGATTGCCGAAATTCATAGCACGAGCAGTATAATACTAACAATATAATTGGCAAGGGATGGTTTTTATACCGTAGCCGGTAGGGCGATAGGCTTCGCCCTTGAACAACCACTTCACGTTGTTGCGCTTGCCTAATGTTCTGCGTTGTAGGTTCACGGCAGCTTCAGGAATTTTAAAACAGCTTGAGCATATTCGCAAGATCAGAAAATAAAATTCGATCCGCGACCATTTTTATAACCTGGGTTATCCTGATTTTTTTAGATGGACAAAGTAATCGGTTAATTGTCCTCCCTCTTTGAAAGACTGTTTTTTGTGTTATACTGACACCGCTTTACGTTGGGATTCGGGGAGTTTTAGAGTAGTTTGGGTGTATTGGGAGGAGGTGTGTTTTATGAAAGTTTTTGCAATTAATGGTAGTCCTAAACCAAACGGAAATACTGCATTCGCAATGAAAACGGCGTTGGGGGCGATGGAGAGTGAAGGGATTGTTACGGAGTTTGTTACGATTGGTAGGGAGTTGATCAGTGGTTGTCTTGGTTGTGGCGAATGCATTAAGCGTCAAAATCGTCGGTGCATAATTGACGATAAGGTGAATGAACTTTTGCCCGTAATGGTTGAGGCGGATGGTATTTTGGTTGGTTCGCCGGTTTATTATTCGGGGTTGAACGGGGCGATCAAGTCATTTTTGGATCGTTCTTTTTTTGTTGCGGCGGCGAATGGTGATTTGTTTAGGCACAAAGTCGGTGCGGCAATCGCGGCAGTACGAAGATCAGGCGGAATCAACGCATTTGACCAACTCAATAAATATTTTCAGATTTCGGAAATGTTGGTGGTTAGCTCCAACTACTGGAATGTAATTCACGGAGCAAGCCCAACCGAATCCGAAAAAGATTCAGAAGGCGTGCAAATTATGCACGTTTTGGGCAAAAATTTTGCGTGGATTCTAAAGACTCTTGACTACGCAAAATCAAAATTTCCACCGCCCACGCCAACAACAAAAATAAAAACAAATTTTATCAGATAACCTACCGCATATACCGTAACCGATAGGGCGATAAGCTTCGCCCCTGAACAACCGCTTCATGTTGTTGCGCTTACGTGTTCAGCTTCAGTAATTTTAAAGTAGCTTCAGTATATAACTTGAGCATAATATTCACATGAAACGTATTTTATTTTTTTCAGTTATTGTTTCAATTTTTTGTGTGGGCTTGTTGTCCGCTGAAGAAGTGATTGCACAATTGATTGGTGATGGTGTTGCCGATGATACGCAAGCTATTCAGGTAATGCTTGATTCAGGGGAAAAACTCGTTTATCTTCCGCCTCCCGCGAAACATTATGTCATCAGCAAGCCGTTGCGGATTCATTCCAATCAGACTTTGAAATTGGATGCGGCTACTGTCGTGCGTCTTGCCGACGGTTCCAATAATTACATGTTGGTCAACGCCGAACCCGATCAAGGAAACAAAAATATTGTGATTTCGGGCGGTATCTGGAACGGTAACAACGTCAATATTGACCATGCCAAAGGAAAACGGAATGGAACACATCCTCATAATTTTTTTATTGGTAGTGTATTTTTGATCATGAATACCGAAAATTTACGAATTGAAAAGTTGACGGTTAAAGACCCTGAAAAATTTGGCATTCATCTTGGTAAGTGCCGTAAGTTCACGGTTGACGGAATCACTTTCGACTACAACGCGCGAGAACACAATATGGACGGCGTGCATTTGCAAGGCGGTTGCCGAGAAGGGACTGTTACCAATATTAAAGGAAACACCTACGATGATATGATTGCTCTGAACGCAGACGACGGCGAATATTGGGAAGTTACGCAAGGGGCAATTACCGACATACGAATTGACGGAGTGTGGGCAACGAATTGTTTTCGTGCTGTTCGTTTCCTTTCCACCGGCACGCCGATTAAACGAATCAGCATTTCAAATATTTTCGGTTCTTATTTTCGTAACACAATCGCATTTACTCATTGGCGTTTGGATTTGAAGGAGCGACCTCGTTTTGAGGATATTGCCATCAGTAATATTTTCACGGCGAAAATAACGGATAAGGAATTTTTGGAAAATTTGGGCAAGGAAGGTGAACGCAGAAGGTTTGCTATTATTGGGATTGAGGGGCAATTATCATTTAGCAATTTGACCATTTCCAATCTATTTCGTACAGAGTGGATGCCCGATGCCGCGCCGACGATCAGAATACAACAAGGAACAATTATTGAAACACTTTGCCTGCGAAATATTCAACAAATAAATATGACAGACAATCCATTGACTTTCTTGCACAACGACGCAAGTATTTTACGTTTGACTGTTGACGGGGTGGTTATTCGCGAAAAAGATGCGGAAAAATCTATCACAACAAAAGGAATTGGACGAGTGTTAAATCGTAACGGCGATATTGTTACGTATGGGGAAAAAGAATTGCAAGAAGAAATCAACCACGCCGACGAAGAACTCCGCACCAATCCGCAAAAACAACTTACGTTATAAATCTTATACCGAAACCGGTATGAGTGGCAGGCTTCGCCAACGAACAACCGCTTCACGTTTTTTGCGTTTGCGTGTTCAACTTCGGGAATTTTAAAGTAGCTTTAGTATAATTCTTCTGTCGTTTCTTTATCTCGTTAAAGATGAAAATTGGCTGCCCGTTAGGGACAATATGTTGGTATAAAACGTATGATTAAAAAACGCCGTCCCGTCAGGGACGGAATGTGATAATTTTCCAAACCGTTCAACAGCAATCACATTGCGTCCCATACGGGACGCGAAATATTTTTTACATCATTTTCTACCAACATTTCGTCCCTAACGGGACGAGAACAATGTTTTACCTTTTTTCTATCAATCGACTGAATAATCACCATCATTTCCGTATCGTGCGTAACATGAGTTTCTAAAAATTAATTTCATTCGATTTCAGTCAATTTTTATCGACTGAAAATCGACCGAATTCGGCTGGGATCGAATAAAATTATTTTTTAGAGATTCCCTTTATGCTCAAGCTGTTTAATTCCTGAAGCTGAACACGCAAGCGTAACAACGTGAAGCGGTTGTTCAGGGGCGAAGCCTATCGCCTTACCGGCTACAGTATAACTTCCAAGAATCGCTTACCCTTCCAGAATTAAGGCAAAAGATCGTCCCATTCGGGTTTGGTTTAGCTTTAGAGCAGTTTTTTGTTTGAGAAGTTCCGGCTTATTGTGGACAACATTTATAGGACAATCCGGCGCGGTTTGTTTGTGATTGCGTGTTGGCGGTATCGTGCCATGCTCCAACGACAATAACGTAGCAACAAGCTCAACAGCACCCGTGCCACTCCCAAGATCACCAAAATTGCCCTTGTTCGCCGAAACAGGTACGTCACCAAGCCCCTCCCGTATCGCAAACGCCTCAATCCTGTCCTCATGCTGCACCCCGATCCCATCAGCGTTGATAAACCCAATGTCGTCAGGTCTCATGTCGGCTCGCTCCAACGCAAGTTTTATAGCACTTTTGACAGCTTTGCCGGTTGGTCTTTCGTTGTACAATTTTGGTTCGTTTGTTGCAGCAAATCCGCGGATTTTTGCCATGATTTTTGCCCCCCTCGCCTCGGCAAACTCCCGACTCTCCAAAACAAACGCACCAGCTCCCTCGCCCAAAACCGTCCCCCGCCTGTCAACATCAAAAGGACGTAACGCCACAGTCGGATCATCTTGACGCGGCGCAGGAAAATACGCCTTGACCCTAGTTTGGAAATCTTGATTGACTCGGTTGCCACAACCACCAGCAATCATAACATCCGCCGCACCTCGTTGAATTGTACGGGTTGCCTCCATTACCGCAGCAAGACTCGAACCACGACAAAGAGTAATCGAATTACTCGGCGCATGCGCCCCATGCGCTATCGAAATATGACACGACGGCATATTGGGCAAAAATTTAAGCATCCAAAGCGGAAAAACATCACGCATCGCATCAATACCCCAACGCGAAAAATCATATCGCCCATCCCTTATCCCCGCCCTAAACGCCCCCAAAAGCAAATCAACCTCCGCTCCAATCAAATCACTGCCAAATATAACCCCCAACCTGTCAGATTCAACCGTCCGATCCTCACCCTCCGTAACAAGATTCGCCGAAATAGTTGCATGAGCAGACGCAACCAACGCAAGTTGAATATCACGACTCATGACTTTGATATTTTTGCGAGGCTTAACATAATCCTTAACGTTAAAATCTTGCACCTCACTGCCCATCGGACGAAGAGACTCGTCTCCAGTTGCAATATTAAGAAAACCAATCCCACTGACCCCGCCCATCAACGCAGACCAAAAAGATTCCTTGTCATTGCCAACCGGAGATAATAAACCTAAACCTGTTATTACAACTTCTTTGTACATTTTTGAAAAATTTTGTCAAAAAATTTCTAGTGCTTTCGGGAATTTTTTAAAAATACCACTTGCCAAAAACAAATTATCTCAAATTCGGTCGATTTTCAGTCGATAAAAATCGACCAAACTCGAATAAAATCAATTTTTAGAAATTCCCTATGTTTATTTAGATTGTGTTACTGCGAGCTGTTTTGGGTACATTATACGCCAAAAGCTCAAAAAAGGTAATTACCTCACCCGATTGCGGCGATTTACGGGGAGTTTTTCTTTTTATTTTTTCGGGCAATATTTTTTTCGGGACAATTGGGACATAAGGGACGAGGTATACTGAAGTTACTTTAAAATTCCTGAAGCTGAACCCGCAAGCGCAACAACGTGAAGCGGTTGTTCAAGGGCAAAGCCTATCGCCCATACCGGCTGCGGTATAACAAAAAGAAGACGACCATTTACTCAACATCATCAATAGAGCTTTTTATGTGATTGACCAACAAAATCTTTCGTGTCTTTTCGAGTTCTTTCGCGCCTTTCGTGATAAAAAAATTCCCATTTTCTGCATTTGCCTCAAATATCCGTACTTACAACATTTTTTCGTCTAGCGGGTTGAAGACGAAACCGGCGATAAGCTTTGGATAGAAATATGTGCTTTTTGCGGGCATACGGTCGTTTAGTAAACAGAGATTTTTGATCTGGTTGACATTTGCGGGTTGGACAATTGCTGCGAGTTGGTAAGCTTCAGGATTTGTCTTAAACTCCCCTACTAACTCGTCAATAAGATGAACATAACACGGCTTCGGCGGCTCCGGTAACCCAATCAACGTCTCAATAATAAGCCGATGCAATAAACTAACTCCAAGCTCACGCCACTCTTGATCATGCTCCGACGCAACCTTGTCCATCAACTCCTTACCTGTTGCCGTGATTTTGGTGAGATGCCATTTGTTGTCCTTTGCCGTGAACAACCCAATCACATCTTGACCGTCAGCAGATTTCACACGCTCCCAAACCGAATCCGCAACCTCCACACCATCGCCAACCTCCTCCAACTCAAAATAACCGTCCAACTTCGATTTGAGAACTTCACGCGTAATATGCGGGATCCCAGTAAAAAGACGATGCGTCGGCATAACAATAAGACCCGAATCATTCATCGCAACACAAACCATCAACACATAATTTGCCGGATGCGAACTATGCAACAAACCCATATCATCTATTTGCCGTCTGTAGTTGCAAGCGGTCTCGTAACGATGATGCCCGTCCGCAATAAAAATCGGTTTGCCTTCCATTCCCTTAACTGCCGCCTCGATTGCCGCCGGATCGTCAAGTACCCACATTTTGTGTTGCACGCCTAAATGGTCGGTTGCGGTCAAGGGCGAAATGTTGCTGCGGTCAACAGCTTCGTCAAGCCGGTTTTGAATTCCGTTGCTCTCATCTGGATAAATTCCAAATACTTGGCTAAAATTCATTTTGCACGCGGTTGTCAACATAAGCCGGTCAAGTTTGGGTCCGCTCATCGTAACTTCATGCGGATAAACCATCCCATACCCAAACGGCACCGCAAGACATCGACACATAAAACCCTTGCGGACAATAGTTTGCCCCTCAAACTCAAACGTTTGATGATAAACATAAATTGACGGGCGATTGTCCTTGACGAGAATTTCTTCATCAACCCAATCAGATAACATCTTAGCCGCACGAACATAACGATTGTCCTCCGCGCCGTCCGTCGGAAAAATCCGGTTGAGAATCAGACGAATAACATTATTAGTATGACGCGCGTAAAGCTCGTCCTGAAGCTTGCCGTCAATAACGTCATAAGGCGGCGCAACTAAATCGTCAAGTTGACCAATTTTGTCAAGATTGTAACGATAACCGGTAAAAGGTTGAATTTCCATGAGATTTTTGTATGATATTTACTATAATACACAGCCGTCGGGCAAATTCCACAACCACAGCACAAAAACACCAGACATTGTACACAGCCAATAAAATCTATCAAGCAGAGAAACAACACAATTTTTGCACCACGGTATAAATGCCACAAAGGCGAAGAAAAGATAATGTGAAAAAAACTAACGACCTTTCCAATCAAATTTGCTCGGAAAATGAAACCAAAGATTTTTTGCGGTGTTCAATCAAAACTTCACTCGACTAATCGGTCAGTCAAGTTTTTGCGATGAAAAATAGAGCCACAAAAAAATCAGGGGAATTTTTAAAAAATACTATTTGCCAAAAAACAAATTATTTAGAAATTCCCATCAGCTTAACCCCCAAACAAAAGGAATAAAACAATGCAAACGATAATTTCAAAAAAATTTCAAAATTGCCCCAAAACTCAACAGCACAAAAAAACCATACCGATGCCGGTATGGGCAATAGGCTTTGCCCTTGAACAACCGCTTCACGTTGTTGCGCTTGCGTGTTCCGCTTCAGGAATTTTAAAACAGCTTGGGTATAAAGCGTCCGTTTATGCCGGCGGTTTGGTTTTCTTTCTGTCGTTTTTTGCTGGGGCGTTTGTTTCAGCACAAGAGTTTCCGCGTTTTAATAGAAACGATGGTGCGCCGCGTGCCGGATTCGGCGAACGCTCTCGCGGCGGAGAAAGAAATTGGCAACCAAACGGCGAAAACCGACCACCACAAATGCCAAACGGTATTCGACCCAATAGACCAAACGGCGAAACCAGAACAGGCGTAATCGATGTAACATCAACGGTTGGAAATAATGCTGAACGAAATGACAGAGGAGTTCAACGGTTGCGTGAATTTGACACCAACAAAAACGGTATGCTTGAACAGAACGAAATCTCCGACCCGCAACGCCGCGAAAATATTAACCGAATCGTTACAAGATTGGGCGGTGATCCAAACCAAATTCCAATTAACATAAACGAGCTTGCAAAACGGGCAACATCTAACTCCGGTGCCGTATCACCTTCTGGTAATTTGCCGACTGAACCACTTGTGCCGTATTTTGGCGAAGATGAACTCACACGCACGGCAATTCTCCGATTTGGCGAGCGAAATATTGCCCCCACGCAACCAACAACCAACAACATAACTAACCCGCCAGCCGATAAATTATCAGAAGTAAAAGCCATAATGTCAAAATTCGATACCAATCGTAACGGCACACTCGATAAAGATAAAGGCGAATGGAACGGGTTATCGGTCGACGGCAACAACGCAGACCAAAATAAAGATGGGCGAATTTCAATGAACGAGTTGATGACGGCGTTGGGCGGTGTGCCGAGTGGTGTGCCGGCGTTCGTCAAAGTCAAACCGTCTATTCCATACGAACATTTGCCAACGGGAGTACCTTCTTGGTTTTTTGATCGCGATCTTGATCGGGATGCACAATTGACGTTATTAGAGTTTGCGAACGGTCATAATTTAAATGATTCGATTGCGGCGGAATTTTTGTTTTTGGACAAAAATAATGACGGCTTCGCAACAATTGCAGAAATTTTCCAAGCACTAAGACAACACGACGAGGAAAATCAAAAAAGAGAAGAATTGGCACGCCGTGAAAGAGAACTCAGACTCGGTAACACGGGTAACGGATCATCTGTTGCCGTCAATGAAATAGACGTAAATAATCCGAATACAACTCCGCCAACATTTGTAAATACAACCAACGGCAACGTTGTAATAATGAACGAAAACGCGACCACGCCGGACAACGCCATACCGCCCAATCCGCTTTCCAGCGAAGGAGAAGCCCAAAAAACAACAACACCAGAAACGCAGTCGCCATTTGTGTTACCCACAGCACCCGCACCAACAACACCTTTTGGAGAAAGCGGCTATCCTGAGCCTAAACCCGTATTCAACAACCCAACCCCTTACCCTTATCCGGCACCTCAACCCAATTCTCCGCCAAATTCAAATAATAACTCAAACACTGGAAGCTGGACACCCGGAATGCCAACAACACAATCAAACAGCTTCGGTAACAATAACAGAGCCGGAAATTCACAAAGAGATAACCGGCGAAACGGACGTGGCGATTTCAGAATCCGAGACCGATCCCGTAACTCCAACAGAGATACACCGTAGATATGTTTACCAAAAATGATAGGTTTTTTGTGTCTTTGATCAATCGATATTTTATACCGTAGCCAGTATGGGAAAAGCCTACCGCCCATACCAGCTACGGTATAAAAAACGAAAGCCATTTGTGTGATGAGGATGAAATATTCCCTCGCCCCGCAAGCAGATTTATAAAGCCGATGTTTAATGTATTTTTCGCGTCAATATTGAGTTATTCTGTTGTTTGTGTGATTTTGTTTTTGGTTGGCGCGGTGATTGGTGCGGCGGTTAATTGGTATGTTGATCGTTACAGCTGGGTCAAGCGGTTTAGGTCGCCTTGGCGAAGGTCGGATAAATTGAAAAGGGTTTATTTTGATTTTATTCCAATTTTAGGTTGGCTTAATCTACGGCGTTTGGGGGAGTCGTTGCCGGAATCGGGGCAGGTTGTTGGGATTGACGGCAAGTGGTTTTGGGTTCGTCCGTTTTTGGTTGAATTATTTTTGGCGGTTGGTTTGGTTTTGCTTTATTGGTGGGAAGTGGTGTTGGGCGGGTTGTTGACCGAACCGGAATTCGCCGAATTATCTGAAACAACAATTTTGCGTTTTGCGGCTCATGCGTTTTTGTTTACGTTGCTTTTGGCGGCATCGTTGACTGATCTTGATGATTTTGTTATTCCTGAAAATCTTACAATTGCCGGAACAATTGCCGGTCTAATTTTTGTAACAATATTTCCGCAAATTTTACTTCCGGCAACTGAATTATATCTTGACAAAAACGGCAGAGAACGATTGACGAATTATCCCGTTCCGCTTCATTTTTGCAGTCCTGACAAGGTTGATGTTTTGCGAAATTATACAGAAACTAATTCGATATTCTCTACTCAATCGCAACAAGACGAAACGGTAACACAAAAATCGAATTTATCTAATTCGAATTCCGACAACAAAGAATCTCGTTTTATGCTCGGCATTCAATTTTCTGTTATTACATTTTTTTGGTTATTTTGGTGTTTTGCAATGATGGATCGTGTGTGGTATTGGCAATTATCATTTCGCAGGGCGTTGTTATTATTTTTCCGCAATTTATCGCGTTCGCCATCGACGAAATATTGGTTATTATTGGCGGTTGTTGTACCGGTTTTGATTTTTTATTTTATGTTTTTTTCACGGGTATTGGGGTTGATCAATTGGTATTATTTGTTGACGGGTTTTATTGGTTTAGCGGTTGGGATGTGGTTGATATGGTCGGTTCGTTTGGTGGCGGGATTTGCGCTTGGGGTTGAGGCGATGGGTTTTGGTGATGTTGTGCTTTTGGGGATGATAGGTGTTTGGGTTGGGTGGCAGTCGTGTGTTGTGATCTTTTTTATTGCTCCGTTTGCGGGAATAATTCCAAGTCTAATCGCAATGTTTTCAGGTCGCGGGCGAAGGGTTCCTTATGGACCTTTTTTGAGTATTGCGGCGTTGTTGTTGATTATTTTTTGGAGTCCAATTTGGTGTGGAGTTGAGCCGATACTTTTTCTTTCGAGTGTTCAGGTTGCTGTTGCCGTCCAAATTTTGATTTTGTTGATGGGTGCTATTTTAATCTGTTGGCGGAAAATAAGAGAAAGACTGTGATATATGTACAGTTATATTAATTGTAACGATAAATACGACATTAAAAGATTTAGTACCAACGGCGCAAAGTCTTAATATTTGCCGGTAATTATTCTAAAGTATTGACCAAACAGAAGTTTTGAACGAATTCTATATTGGGTGAATTTTTGCAAAATTGCAGAATTTGAGTGTCGATTGATATAAAATTGAGCAAATATTTTCAAATTGGTCGAGTGTAATTTGGTTTGTTGGCAAAGTTTTCAGAATATTTTGAAAATTCTGCGTGGGTAAACTTGGCAGAAACAAAATCTGCAACTATAATAGCCGTAGTTTCCCCCAAAGATATACCCGAGACATCGCCCCAAAATAATTTTCCCAAAACCCAAAAGTGGTGAGTGTCTAGTATAAACTGCCCAATACCGGACGTGTGCTAGCATAAAACCATTCCCAGCCCTTCCGAAACCACCCCTGACTTTAAGGTATTAGTGGTAATTTTGTTTCAGGGTGTTACCAAAGCTGTTTTAAAATTCCCGAAGTAAAGCGTTAGGCAAGTATAATAGCGTGAAGCGGTTGAAGTTTATCGCCCGTACTGGCTTCGGTATATTGTAAATTATAAGGAGTTGAAATAATGACGGAACAGGGCAAAAATAACACAGGTTCAAAAAAATCGGGTCGATTTGACTTCCCCTCAAATCTTGACCAAACTAATAACACGACCAACACCAACAACACAAATGACGCTAACACTGCCGCCAATAACGCCGCGCCGAGAAATCGATTCAGTGATGCGCCAAGAGTTGACGTGCCAAATAAAAATAATAACAACGCAGCTAGAAGCCGTGTTGAGCGTTACAGCGAAACACGCGATAATTTCGCAAGTACTCGCGCTCCGCAAGAATCACAATTTGCCGCCAACCAGACAACTAATAACGAATCGCGTTCAAAAGTTGTCGGCGGTAAATTTGCAACTGAAATCATCAACAACGAGAACGACCAACCACAACAAACATACCAAACACAATTCAACCGCGAAGAGAACAACTCCCCGACAATGCAAACCATGCAGACAAAACAAACTCCATCGCAAACACAACAGGATACAACACAATCCCAAGCCGTAACAATCAAAAAATATTTGTTGCCGATAGATTCGACGTTTGAGGTGCAGCGTTTGGGGGTGTTGTTATGTTTGATTTTGCCGATTACGATTTATTCGTATTTTTTGGCGTTGGAGCAGATAGTTTATGACTGGATCAATAATGTTGATTACAGTCATGGTTTTTTTGTGATTCCGTTGGTTGCGGTGTTTCTTTATTCGCGGTTAGATTCGTATCCGGGTACACGTTATAGGTTATGTTGGCTTGGTTTAATTCCGGTAGCTCTTTGTGTTTTTATGCGGGCGGTTGCAAGCCGTTATTATATGGATGCGTTGGAGGAGTGGTCGTTATTTTTTTGGGTGATTGGGATGGTTTGGTTTTTTTATGGAACGCGGGCGTTTCTTTGGGCTTTACCTTCGTTATGTTTTTTGCTTTTCATGTTTCAGCTTCCATTCAGTTACGACGTGTTTATGAAACATAACCTCCAACTTTACGCCGCAAAATTCGCCGCCGTTTTACTACAAATACTAGGCGAACCCGCCATCGCAATAAATAACATAATCAGAGTCAAAGGTGAAATTCTCAGTGTTGAAGCGGCGTGCAGCGGCATACGGTTTTTGATTAGTGTTTTTGCAATTGCGTCCGCTGCGGTTTTGTTTATGCGTAAACCTTGGTGGCAAAATGTGATTGTCATGTTGATTGCGGCACCTTTGGCAATGTTCGTCAACGCTTCGCGAATAACGATGACGGGTATTTTGTTACTTCATCATCGCGAATTCCTTGCCCAATTCACTTCCAAAGAGCAAGTTCATGTACTTGCTGACGAGGTTGCCGGTTATACGATGATTTTGGTCGTAGCCGTTTTGTTTTTGTTATTCCTTATTTACATGGACAAAGTTTTTAAGCGTGTGAGCATATAATTTTATGCCGTAGCTTGTAATATACCGTAGCCGGTAGGGCGATAGGCTTCGCCCTTGAGCAACCGCTTCACGTTGTTGCGCTTGCTTAACGTTCTGCGTTGTAGGTTTACCGCAGCTTCGGGAATTTCAAAACAGTTTGAGTATAACTATAGCTGTGGCACAGTTTGATCATAGATTGAGATTAGTGAGGCAATAATGTCCCAAGTACCTGAACAGCCAACTCCGCCGTACCCAGCGGCAAACACTTCCAATATCGTGTTGAGCGGTCAAGGCGTAGCGCAAAACTATTTTCCCAACGGATACGTACAACAACCGATTGGCAACACCGCGTCTGCGCGCCGTCAAATAATGGACGGTATTGAAATGGCGCGATCTACTCCGCAGATTTTGATGTTGATGTTGTTCACTGGTTTGAAGCGGAATTGGAAGTGGACGCTTCCGGCGGGATTAGTTCTTGGTGCTATTGCGTTTGGGAGTCTTTGGTTTTTGTTTCCGGTGAAATACGAAGCAAGCGCGTGGGTGCAAATCCGCACAAATAAACCGCAAATTTTCAGAACTACCACCGAAAATATCGAATATGATAATTTTGTCCAAACACAATTCGCCTTGATTCGCAGTCCTGTAATTATCAAAAAAGCTCTCGAAAATCCGCAAATTGCACAACTCGCTTGTATTACCAAAGAAAAAGATCGTGTGGATTGGCTTACTAAAGAGGTAATATTGCAACGATTTGCCAAATCTGAATATTTCACGATGTCAGTTTCTTCCGAGATTGCCGACGATGCGGCTAATATTGTCAACAGTGTAGTTGAGGCATTTTTGAATCACTATATTACGACTACAAAAAAGTGGAATAGTGACCTAATTCATCAACTAAATCTTGAAATAGGTCGCCAATCAGCTACCGGAACTGATCTCGAAAACGACATTCGCATGAAAATGAAAAGTGCGGCATCCAAAGACGCAATAACAGGTTCCAGCAACGATTCAACCGGTTTGTTTGCGCCAGGTGAATCGTTGAGGCGAGATATTTATTTGCATGAATCGACATTGGCTTCGCTTAGAGCGGGGCATAAAATGTTGCGGGAAATGCTTGATAGTACGGAACAAAAAGTGTCGCAGTCAATGCTTGAAATAGCGATAAATAACGATCCAAGTGTTTTGGCGTTGACGCAAAAGAGGTTAGCTATTGAGGATCGGCTTACCAGATATCGCGAGAAAGTTGCCAAAATTGCCAAAGATGACGATCCGCAAATTGACCAGATGAATAAGCAAATCAAGGCAATTGACACCGAAATGACCAGATTGAAACTTAGCCTTGCCGGAAAAAAGGAGTATGAGATTAACATACAATTGCGGGCGCAGGCGGAAAGCGATATTTACGAAGCAGAAAAAGCAATTAAACACGAAGAAATTCTCGTCGAAACACTAAACGAAAAATACAAACAACAAATCGCCGACATCAAAGAACGAACGGTAGAGGTAACAGATGTTTCGTTTCAACAATTGCAACTTAGACGAGTGAATAATGTTCTGGATATTCTTCATGAGCGTCTTATTGCGGTCAAGGCGGAGATGAGTTCACCGCCTCAGATTGAGTTACTTGAGCGAGCGACACCTCCGCCGTTGCCCAAAACGAAAAAGCGGATAGTATTTGCGTCTTTTGGTGCGATAGCGTTTTTAGCTTTTCCGGCACTTTTGGGCATAATTCTTGAGAGGTCGCGACCTCGTTTGTATCATGTTTCGCAAATTCGTCGGGCTTGTCCTGACATTATTATTGGCGAGATCATGGAGCCGCCGGTTGCGTGGATTCAAGGTGCGAGTTTTAGAAAGCGTTTGGCGCGGTATCGGGAAACGGTTCATAGTTGGTGTACGCATCTTCTTTTGAGTGACCCTTTTAGGACTTGCCGGACAATTTCGATTGCGAGTGTTTCGTCGGATGATGGCAAAACTTTTTTAGCTGTTCAAGTTGCGGTTGCGATGGCGCAAATGCGTACGGGGCGGGTGTTGTTGATTGACGGGGACATGCGTGTTGGGCGGTTACATTTATTGTTTGGCAATGAGGAAGCGGGGATTGGTTTAGCGGATGTTTTATCGTTACGGAATCGTGTTGGCGAGGCGATTGTGATGGATGCGAAGGATTCGAATTTACATTTTCTTTCAGCGGGCAATCTTGATGTTTCGCCTTATGAGTTGCTTGGGGACAGGAATTTCCGCGATTTACTTGATTTTTTGGAGCGTGATTTTTCGTTGATATTGGTTGTGGTGCCGCCGGTAACTCATGCGGCGGAATCGCTTGTGATGGCTTCGAGTACGGATTCGGTGTTGTTATGTGTGAGGCAAGGCGAAACAGTTCTTGCGGCAATGGAAGATGTTTACAGAAAATTAGTTAGCACGGGCAGCAATGTTGACGGTATAGTTGTGAAGGACATCCCGTATTACCAAATGTCGGGCAAAGACGGCGGTTTCGCGGACAAACTAGAACAAATACGCCTATCGCACCTGCTACAATACGCCGATTGATCAAAACCACTCTTGCGAGTATTCGTGAAATCAGTGCCGTCTGCGTGATGTATTTTTTAAAGGGGCATTGGGGACAAAATAGTCGTTTACTAAATAACTCATGTTACGCACGATACGTAACATGAAGGTGGTTATTCCGTCGATTGATAGAAAAAAGGTAAAACATTGTTCGCGTCCCGTTAGGGATGGAATGTGAGGACATTTCAGACGGTTTAGTTTTAATCACATTGTGTCTCTACGGGACACGAAATATGTTTTTACCATATTTTCTACCAACATTTCGTCCCTAACGGGACGAGGAAAAGATGTCTGGTTATCACCGATGCGTAACATGAGTAAATAATAAAGATTTCAAAAAATTTCCTTAACCGTTATTTTGTCCCTGGTGTCCCTCCTGTCCATTATTGTCCCTAAAAAAAATATCGGACTAGAATGGTGAATTTTAGAATTTTTGTAAAATGGTATTGCGTTTTATGGATATTTGTTTTATAATCTCGTGTTGCGCATCAACCTTGTGTTTAATTTTGCACATTTCGTTCCAAGCGGCTTTTGACGCGGCTAGGTAGATTTTTGCTTTGAGGGCAAAATGATTGAGTTTGTGAGCGAACTTTAATTTCTCCAATTTAATATACA
>JAIRWK010000277.1 GCA_031268995.1 Planctomycetaceae bacterium | reverse complement strand
CCTAAGCTACTAATATTTAAGCAATTATGGATTTGATCGTTAAATTTACAACAAATCGGTAATAGGATTTAACTCCTTTAGTATAAATCTTTTTAGGCTACTGAATAGTTACAATTTTTATTCATCACGGAACACACGAAAAGCACGAAAGCCAATTGATAAACTTCCAAGAAAGCTTTGCTCGATAGCTAGTTTTCTTAAAATTTTTCACTGTCTTTCGTGCTTTTCATTGTGAAAAAAAATTAGTCTGTCGTTGTTTTATTCGATTGGGTGCAATTCGTTCAAGTGTGTACGTGTCGGCATGATTGTCTGTCCGTGATTTCTCAACTGGAATTTTGCAACAAGGTCTTGCAATTTTGCCGCCATGCCGCTCATTTCGTTGGCTGCACTCGCGGATTCTTCAGCTGCTGCGGTGTTTTGTTGTGTTACTGCATCGATTTGTTGCAAACCGATGGTAACTTGCGAAACGCCCTGAGCTTGTTCGTTGCTCGCTGTTGCAATTCCTCCAACGAGATCGGCGGTTTGCTTGACCTGTTCAACAATCGAATTCAAAACATCCGAAGTTCTTTCCGACACTTCGCCGCCTTTTTCTATTTCGTGTCCGCTTGTTGAGATCAATTCCGAAGTTTCTTGTGCAGCTTTCGCACTTCTTGCCGCCAAATTTCGCACCTCTTCCGCAACAACCGCAAAACCTTTACCATGCGCACCAGCCCGCGCCGCCTCAACCGCCGCATTCAACGCCAAAAGATTCGTTTGGAACGCAATATCGTCTATTACCTTGATCACACGTTGAATTTCGTTTGAGTTCTTTGTAATACGTACCATCGACTCGTTCATTTGTTTCATTGCCTCTTGTCCGTCGGCGGCGGCTTTAGTTGCGCTGTGTGCCAAGTCTCTTGCTTCGCTGGCACTTTGAGCGTTTGCCCGTGTTTGGCTACTGATCTCACTCATTGAAGCGGTTATCTGTTCCAAGCTCGCCGATGATTCTTGCGCTCCGCTTGACAACGTTTGAGCTGCCGACGAAACTTCACCCGAACCAGTTGAGACCTGTTTGACGCTTTCGTTTATTTCACCGAGAGCTTGATTTACTTGGTCAAGCATTCTGCCGAGATTTTGGTTCATTGTGTCAAGAGGACTCTTTTCCTTCGTAGTCAACCGCCAATCCCCCATCGCAAGAGAATTCGCCATTGAATCAATTGAACGATAATCGGCAAGCACTGCACCTGCCGCTCTTGCCATGTCGCCGATTTCATCGTGCCGCGATAAAACATCAGACGGTATATCAGAAGTCAAATCGCCTTCCACCACAATACGGTTCATCGATTCCATTGCATATCTCAAGCCAGTCGTTATGTTGCGGCTCAATACCAAACTAATAAAAACTCCAAACACAAGCGCAATCACCGCTACCGTTGGAATAACCGCAAACATTCTATCATCCGTCTGTTTTGATAATACTCCAACGCTTTTAACCTCCTTTTCAAGGCTGTCATTGATATGATTTTTAACGTTGTCCATATCTTTAACCAATTTGGCTTGTTCGGCATCAATCTCGGCTTGTTCCTTAAGAAGTTCGATATTCCGATTGAAACTACTCTGCCAAACTTTCATTGCATCGTCGATTTGATGGCTTGTTTGTTTACCTTCGTCCGTTGTCAATTTCTCGGAAACCTTGCTGTAGTTTTCATTAAATTGAGAGATCAATGTATGGATATTAGTTTGAATTTTTTGCTTCTCGTCGGCATCAGTTTGCGAAAAATACTGGTAGAAATGTCTACGTAACTCTTGCAACGTATTTATGCAACGCTCGCAGTTTTGCAACTGGACTGTTCGGCTTTCGGAAATATACAAATGCCCATCGAATTCCTTAGCTTCTGTCGGTTGATGCATTGCCGTGTTTATTGTTTGTGATAAATCTTTCAATTTGACGTAGATAAATTCAGCTCTGTCAACAAGTCGGGTCAATTCTTTCTTTCGATCTTTTTCAATTTCATACCATTTGTCGTCGCTCAAAATAAATTTGTCGTAGTGATCTTTAATCGATTTCAAATCGCCCATATTTACTTCTTGACCTTGTACTTCGGCGAGTTGTTTCTCTATTTTTTCGTACAATACCTTCACTTCAGCATCAATTTTTTTCCTTTCGGCTTGATATTTGTCGTCACGGTACAAAATACCCTCTGTTGCCACCAATTGCGACGTGGTTATAAGTCCTTGCAAGCTGGTAACGCCATTCATTACCGAGACTAGTTTTGCGCTGGCATCTGAGGTTGCCACGCCTTGACTCAACCCGTAATAGCCGCAAGCCGCAGCAAGAACCAATAAAATCAACACAAGAAAAAATCCCACCGCCAATTTCGTACCTATTTTGAATTTGTTAAGCATGTCGTTAATTCTCCTTAAAACTTATTTGAGTTTAAATTTACTTATAGTTACACCGAACACAAAAACGAACTCGGTGACGCAAATACACAAACAGACCCACCCCAACCACACGAGTCTGCACAATATTGTCAGGTTTTCTACTGAAGCTACTTTAGCTGAACACGCAAGCGCAACGACGTGAAGCGGTTGTTCAAGGGCGAAACCTATCGCCCTACCGGCTACGGTATCCAAAGGCGAAATCTACCACTTATACTGGTTGCGGTATGGTGGCATAATCGGATTTGATTCTGTTGCACATCATTGTACTAGAGTTATTTTAAAATTCCAGAAGCTGAACATGGCAAACTCAACAACACGAATTAGTCATTCAAGAGTAAACATGTCCCCTTGAACGGCTTCGAAATATTGCCAAGACAATTGTTGAACCGCAAAAACGCTTCGCAGTCAAATCAACAAACCTCCTCGGCAACCAAAGCCAAAGTTTTAACAAAACATCGTCGTTTGTCCATAGCCCCCCCACAAATTCTTATCAACACATTTTCATCAAAAAACGGTTTTGTGTATGCGAAACGACCAGAAAAAAGAATGCTAATCTTTACTTAATTGTTCTATTTTTTGATGTGATTCTATATTACAAATTGATAGTTTCAAACGGCTTGAAAACCCTACAATCTACAGCACAAAACAAGACTCAACAATTTGAAATTCGCTTCCGTTTACGGTTTGGCAAGCGGTCAAAAAATTTTTTTGCCGCGAAATTTTTTTTGTAAATGTTCATAAGAATTTTGTAAAAGCACAAACAAAACAAAATCGTCTTTTTGATATTTTTTTACTGCCCAAAAAATAGACTGAGAACTGTTACGAAATATCATCGATAGCCAATTTTGCCCTAAATGTCCTTCTTGCTCTCAAGAAAAAAATCCAACTTACTTCAAGCGAATCATCAGTATGCCGTAGCCGGTAGGGCGATAGGCTTCACCCTTGAACAATCGCTTCACGTTGTTACGCTTACGTGTTCAGCTTTAGGAATTTTAAAGGTAACTATTCAGTCGATAGAATTTTTATCAACCACAGAGAACACAGAGTTCACAGAGGTGAATTTTAAATACGAAGATATACGAAAGAGTTGAAAATGAAATTTTCGTCTATTTCATATTCAAAAAAATTATCTCTGCGAACTCTGTGCTCTCTGTGGTTATTTAAAAGCAACTGAATAGTTACTTTTAAAGTAGCTTGAGTATAAACACTCGCAAAATTCGCGCATTTTGCAACTCTCTTTTTCCGCTTTTACCGAAAGTCGTGATAAATGGTATTGTAACGATTTTAAATTATTGGTAGAATGTGCCGAAATCTGTGAACAGTGCTAAAGCTGTTTGATCAAATATGCAAACGAAACAATTGTTCACAGACAAATCGTACCGCCCGTGATGGTTGCGGTATATTAAGGCTAAACATTTTAGACTGTTCCATTTTATACCAAGCTACTTTAAAATTCGTGGAGCGGAACACGCAAGCACAACAACGCGAAGCGGTTGTTCAGGGGCGAAGCCTATTGCCCTACCGGCTGCGGTATATATTTCGGAAACCGTCGTTTGCTTACCTAACTGGAAAGTAGGATTTCAAATTCTTGGTTTGCCGAAATTTATAGTGCGGACGGTATAAGGCTAATTTAAGCTGAATACGGTAAACGCAGCAACAGGAAGCGGTTGTTCAAGGGCGAAACCTACCGCCCAACCGATTTCGGTACAATCAATTTAAACGGAGAATCAAATGCCTGTAAACTTAAACAAAATTAATGTCGCCGGTAACAAGGTGCCGGTTTTTACTCAAACCACTTTGAAATTCATGGAACTGAACACAGAATCACAACAACGTGACGCGATTGTTCAAGGACGAAGCATATTAAACACACCGGCTTCGGTATTCTTTTTATCAATTTTTTATGTTGTGTTTGTATTTTTGGGGGTTGGCGGAATGTTTTTCGCGATGCCGCTTTCGTGGGGACAGACAAAAACCGTTTCCGCAATTCCAGACACCGAAGACGGCGACGCATCGGTTCCGGCGGATAAATTATTCCCCGATTCAACAAAAGGTTTTGTCGCAATTCAAGACCTAAAATTGCTCGTCGAACAATGGAAAAAAACACAAATCGGTTTGCTCTTGCAAGACCCAATAATGAAACCTTTCCGTGAAGATTTCGGTTCGCAATTGGAAAAACGAATGGAAAACCAGTTAGGGTTAAACTTGGAAGGTATTGACCAATTGCCAAGCGGCGAAGTGGCTTTCGGAATGATTTCAATTCCAGAAACAATTCCGGGTTACGTGTTCACAATGGACACGGCGGACAGACGCGGGCAAGTTGCGAATTATATTGACGGGTTGACGAAAAAATTTCTCGCAATTGGCGTGAAGCGGTCGGTTGAAAAATATAAAGATGACGAGATTATTGTTTTCACTTTTCCCGCCGTTGTCCAAGAAGTACTCAAAAAAGATGACAACAAAACCACAACTGAAAAACCAACCACCGAACCAACAACCCGCCAAACAACACCACGCAATAATACGACAACACGTAACAGAACAACACGCACAACACCTGAAGAGAAAGAAAAAAATAATAACGTTGTTGACATTAAAGCAAAAAATTCAGACTCGAATCGGCAAAAAGTTTATTATCTTCTGAAATCAGATTATTTGGTGATCTCAAATCAATTGCATTTGATTCGTCTTTTTTCTGACAGGATTTCTGCGGGTTATGGAGTCAAAAATTCTCTCGCCGATGTGAAAGAATATCAAGAAGTATTGAGCCGTTGTCTTTTGGGTATTCAAAGTGATTCGTTACCGATGATTCATTGGTATATTGATCCGTTGGATTATGGCGAATCGATGCGTGTTTTGTTGCGGAATCCTGAAGCGGATAAACGCAAGGCTAAAAAGTCGGTATTTGCGTCGTTGAAGGAGCAAGGTTTTGATGCAATTCGCGGAGTTGGTGGAACGGTGAGTATAAAACCGGCAAATCGTGAGGTTGCGTATCGCGTGTTTGCATATACTGTTAAACCGTACAGACTGGCAATGAAAATGCTCAATTTACCAAACGGTACAAATTTTACTCCGCCGCAATGGATACCGGCTGACGCGGCGCGTTGTTCGGTGATGCTGGTTGATCCGATAATGATATTTGACAACTTGGGAACGTTGTTTGACGAACTTGTTGCGCAAGGCGAATCGGGAGTTTTTAACGATATTATCGAAGGTTTGGCTGTTGATCCGAGAGGACCTCGTGTTGATGTGCGTGAGGAATTTATTGTCAATCTTGGCAGCCGCGCGTTTACAATGTCGAATTATAGCAAACCGATTTCGCCTGATAGTGAAAGTCTTGTGATTGCGGTTGAAGTGAAAGAGCCGGACAAAAATAAAAAAACCGACGAACTCGATCCGGCGGACAAGATTAAAAAAGCGGTTGAAAAGATTTTCAAAAATGATTCCGACATGATGCAAACGAATCACAAAGGTTATATCATTTGGCATCGCGCGCCGGTTAAAGATATTAAATTACCGATTGTCGTTATCAGTGTTCCTTCGTTGGACGACGATTCGGGTATTGGAGATTACGAGAACAACAAAAACGAAACTCCGCCGGTTTTTCCAGAAGGCGGAATCACTGTAACTCCAAAATATTTATTGGCAAGTACGAATGTTGAATATTTGAAGAAAATTATTGACAGGTTAGAAGCGAAGGACGGATCTATTATTGAACACGTTGATTACAAGGCAACCGGCGATATACTCGAATCGCTCGGCTTGGACAAAACTCCACACTTCGCGCAATTTTTCTCCAAATCAGACGAATCGCTCGAGCCAACTTACGAGTTAATGCGTCAAGGTAAAATGCCTCAATCAAAAGCAATTTTTGGCAGACTGATAAACGCAATCCTGTTGCCCGACAACGAAGACAATTCAGTACGCGAACAAGAATTTAATTGGGAAAAATTACCCGAATTCGACAAAATACGACATGCTTTCGGACCGGCAGCTCTTTACGGTGAAAGTGTTGAAAACGGATTCCTATTCGAGGGCTTCTTGCTCAAAAAAAACGACAACAATAAGAATGAAACAAAAGAAACAAAAGAAACAAGGGAAGCAAAAGAAGTGAAAGAAAAACCAGTGAAAAAAGACGAAAAAGAAACAAACGAAAAAACTATTGAAACAAATTGACATTTTTATTTTTTTTCAAAGTGCGAAACATACGAAAAGGCTATACTCAAGCTGTTTTAAAATTTACGAAGCTGGACACGCAAGCGCAACAACGTGAGGCGATTGCTCAGGGGCGAAGCCTATCGCCCTATCGGCTACGTTATAAAATAAAAATTTCGTATGTTTCGCTTTTTTCATATTCTCAAAAAAAACTCTGTGAAATCTGTGTTCTCTGTGGTTGATATACCAAAGCTACTTTGAAATTCCAGAAGCTGGACACGGAAGCGCAACAATGTAAAGCGGTTGTTCAAGGGCGAAGCTTATCGCCTTACTGACTACGGTATACCGCGGCAGACACACTGTATCAAATAACATGACAAATGAAAAACTTCGCGGGGATTTAATTGCGATTTGGCGTGCGGGAGTTGAGGGGGTTTGCACGGACAGATTGGTTCGCAATAGTATTGCGTTGCTTGCTCCCGATGACGAACGCAATTTTGACAAACGCGATTACAGTTTCGAGATTGGCAACGGCAATAATCGCGAACAATATTCTCTTTCGACAATAGACCGCATTGTTGTTATCGGCGGCGGCAAGGCTTCGGGCAGCATGGCGGTGAGTTTATCTGAAGTGTTGGAGCCAATTTCACGCAAGGTTGAGATTTTGGGTTGGGTCAATGTGCCGAATGATTGTGTTAGACCGTTGGGCAATATTCGCCTGCATGGTGCGAGACCGGCTGGGCTAAATGAACCAACAGAAGAAGCGGTTGCGGGAACAAATGAAATCATTCGAATTCTTGAATCTCTTACGCGGTTTGATTTATGTATTTCTCTTATTTCCGGCGGCGGTTCGGCGTTGTTGCCTGCGCCGGTTTCGGGTATTTCGCTTTTTGAGAAGTGCGAATTGACGCGATTCTTGAGCGGAGCAGGTGCAACAATTCAAGAACTTAACACGGTACGAAAAACAATCAGCCGAATCAAAGGCGGCGGTTTGAAACAAATTTGTCGCGGTAAACGTCTAATTAGTCTGATATTATCTGATGTACTCGGCGATCCGCTTGACGTAATCGCCTCCGGCTTGACTGTTGACAATAAAAGCACGCCAACCGATGCGTTAAATGTGTTGCGCAAATTCACGCAAGACAAACCGGAATTATTGTTACAAAATATAAGTTTGAAAAAAGTATTCGACTATATTGAATCGCGTGCCAAAAAAACATCGCCGTTTGAACCCAATAAACCAACATTTGCCGAAACGAATTGTGAAGAAATTTCAGACAAAATTATTAAGCAGGACGATTCGACAAACAAGCATTTTGGCAATTTGTCTAATAATCTTTCGGACAAAATATTTGATCAAGACGATGGATTTGTCCGCAACATTATTATTGGCAACAATGCGTTAGCGGTGGAGGCGGCGGGAATGGAGGCGTTACGTCGCGGCTACAAACAAACGATGTTTTCCGCGAAAACTTCCGAAGGCGAGGCGGAGAGTGTTGGTGTTGATTTGGTGCGATTAGGTCTTGAGATGTCTTATGTTGGTTCGGATTGTTTGGTGCATGGTGGTGAGCCGGTTGTTAGGTTGGTGTCGGCGGAGGTTCGCGGGGTTGGCGGGCGGAATCAGCAATTGGTACTTTCGGCAGTGTGCGAGTTGATGCGGCAATTCAACGGAAAGACGATTCCTTTGGCGATACTTTCGGGCAGCACGGACGGAGAAGATGGACCAACAGACGCGGCGGGAGCGTGGATTGATCCGATTGCGTGGAATATATTGGCGGAAAAAATAAGGCAAGAACCAAATTTCAACCCCGAATCATTCCTAAAACGAAACGATGCCTACAATTTCTTCAAACCACTAAATACACTAATCAAAACCGGCATAACTGGAACTAACGTTTGCGATTTAAGAATTGTAATTCAAAATCCAAATTATTGATTTTTTGGAATATCGAAGCCGCTATGGTCGGCGGACTTCGCCTCTGATACCGAAGCCGGTATGGGCGGTGGGCTTCGCCCATGAACAACCGCTTCATGTTGTTACGCTTGCTTAACGCTCTGCGTTTCAGGTTTACCGCAGCTTCAGGAATTTTAGAACGGCTTGAGTATAATTGTTTTCTCCGTCCCGTTAGGGACGAAATGTTGGTAGAAAATATGGTAAAAACATATTTCGTGTCCCGTAGGGACACAATGTGATTAAAACTAAACCGTCTGAAATGTCCTCACATTACGTCCCTAACGGGACACGAACAATGTTCTACCTTTTTTCTATCAATCGACTGAATAACCACCATCATTTCCGTATCGTGCGTAACATGAGTACCTAACTCATGTTACGCATGAGTAACCAACGCATATACCGAAGCCGGTATGGGCGGTAGGCTTCGCCCTCGAACAACCGCTTCACGTTGTTATCAGCTTCAGGAATTTCAAAACAGCTTGA
>JAIRWK010000265.1 GCA_031268995.1 Planctomycetaceae bacterium | reverse complement strand
TTTTCTTCGTCCCGTTAGGGACGGACTATTGGTAGAAAATATGACGAAACCAAGGGATCGTCCCGTAGGGACGAACTCTTGGTCAAAAAATAAATCGGTAACAAGACCAATAGCCCGTCTCTAACGGGACGGAGATTATTTTACCCCTTGTTTTCTACCAATAGTTTGTCCCTACGGGACATTGATCATAAGGAATACAAAATCATTTTATGATGAACGACTGAATAGTTACTAATCAAAATCCTATTTAAATTAAAAGGAGTCAAAATGAAATATCAATATATTATTTTAGTGCTTATTTTTGTGTGCCTGATCGGTTGCAAAAAAAGCGATCCGCGTAAAGCGGGACTTGTTCCGGCGAGCGGAACTATAACTTACAACGGTTCACCTTTGGACGGCGCGACAATCGTGTTTACTCCAAAAGATACCAATAAACAAGGCGCAGGCGCACTTTCCGGTACAAATGGAAAATTTGTGTTGACCACAATCAGCGACAATGACGGAGCGTTTCCTGTTGAATATTCCGTGTACGTTTTGAAAGAAGAACCGCTTCAAACCAGCGATGAAGAACTAATGGAATATGCACGTCAAGGAAAAACGCCGCCGCAACCAAAAAATTTACTTCCGGTCAAATACACAAATCCCGACGAACCAATCATCAATATCTCAATTCCTACCGCAGGAGATAAAAATATTATCATTGAGTTAAAAGATTGAAAGGATGTTGTCCGGTAAAAGGAAAAGATTTTGTAGCCGTTTGTGGTTTTGGCTGTGAACGGCTACTATTTTTTTTGTGGGATTTTTAAGGGATATTAGGGACACGAGGGACATAAAGGACACAAGAGACGAAGTAGGCGTTTACTCAATGCTCTCGGGAATTTTTAAAATACTATTTAGGCGGTTCTAAAAACCAACAGTAGCGGAAATGTCTCACTTCCGATTGCGACAGCGGGGACGTTACCGTTATACCGTAGCCGGTAGGGCGATAGGCTTCGCCCTTGAACAACCGCTTCACATTGTTATGTTTGCGTGTTCAACTTCGGGAATTTTAAAACAACTTGAATATGTTATGAAAAATCTGAAAATTTTTATTGTTGTAATGTTGGTTTTCATATCGTCGGCTGGCAAAAATTTTGCTCAGCCTGATTTGTCGAAACCTCTCGGACCGACAATCGCCGATACCGGTTCAAAATTTTACCGTTTTGAAAAATTTGACCTTGATTCCAACGATGGAAAGCGGCATTACAGAATTACCGTTGCAATTCCAAAAACAGGAAAACCGGAAACAGCATATCCTGTTCTTTACATGCTTGACGGTAACGCTGCGCTGTCGGAATTGAATGACGATTTACTTTCACGTTTGGAGCTGTTGCCGGTGATTGTTGCTATTGGATACAATACTGAACTTCGATTTGATGTTGTGTCCCGTGCGTTTGATTACACTCCCGCTTTGCCGGACGGTTCACAGCCAAACGACGAACATGGACGAAAAGGCGGCGGAGCGGATATTTTTGCCGATTTTATCGAAACTAAAATCAAACCGAAAGTCGAATCACTGGTTCGGATTGACAAGCAACGCCAAACCATTTGGGGGCATTCTTACGGCGGATTGTTCGTATTAAATGCTTTGTTTAAACATCCCGAAATGTTTCAAAATTATGTTGCCGCAGATCCTTCATTTTGGTGGCAAGACGGAGTGATTTTGAAAATTGAAACGCAATTTGCGGAACAAACCGTCAAAAAGGGAATCGAAAAGAACAAATTGAGTCTTGCGGTTCTTGTTGGAAACGGTGCTACGCCGCAACGCAGAAACGCAGAACATACTACAGATTCTGCCGCCGAACAAACCTCTGAACATCCTGCTGACTCCGCCGCAAAACGTCCCGCTAATATCCGGCGTTCCGCTCCGCCCAACACCGCCAAAGATTTGATTAAACGTTTTGAGCCGCAATTAAAAACGTCAAAATTCCGTGTTTTTGAAGGCTTGAGTCATGGTCAGATGTTGCCTGCCTCAATTGAACCGGCGTTGCGCGTTAGTGTAAAATAGGGGCAAAAAAATACAATAAACTTAACGATACGGAACAACTTTCAAAAACCACCATCATTGATTTACAACGTACCTCTAAAAATAAGCACGCAGACGACGCAGATTCTCTAAGGATAATCGCAGATCAGGTTCTATTATCTGATCTTGCGAATGTCTCCTCCAAATCTGCGTTATCTGCGTGCTAATTTTTTAGAGATATGTTGTTCAAAAAACTAATTTTCCATAGCTGGTATGGTCGATAGGTGTTGTTCTTTAGCAACCGTTTTGTGATGTTGTGATTGTGGGTTTGGATTTGGGTATTTTAAGATTATTTTTGGTGTAAATGCTTGACGAATTTTTGTTGGCGGTTACAATTAGTCGCTCAGTTTTTTTAAGGTGTTGTGTACTCAAGCTACTTTAAAATTCCTGAAGCTGAACACGTAAGCGTAACAACGTGAAGCGGTTGTTCAAGGGCGAAGCCTATCGCCCTACTGGCTACGGTATACCGAAACCGGTGTGTGTTTGTTATAGGCTTTGCTGTTGAACAGATGCCTTGTGTTGCTGGTTTTTTTGCAGAAGCCAAAATTTTATGCCTAAGCTGTTTTAAAATCAGCTTGAGCATACGAACAGTACAAAATCAGTACAGAATAATGAACGAAACTAATTCTGCTAACCCATCCAACCATCATTCCGAAGAATCACGCCGCGAGGATTTCGACAATTACGCCAAACATTCAGAGAACCTAAAATCGGCTGTATGCTCAAGCTATTTTGAAATTTCTGAAACAGAACATGCAAGCGTAGCATCGCGAAGCGGTTGTTCAGGGGCTAAGCCTACCGCCCATACCGGTTGCGGTACGATTCCGCCAGCTCCTCGCATTTCAAACTACTACAGGATAAAATGGTTTGTCGATGTGCTTATAGTTTTGCTTACATCGTGGTTTATTGTTCCGACAATTCTCCTTTTTGTGCTTCTTGTCCGTTTGACTTCGCGAGGACCGATTTTTTATACGCAAATGCGTTGCGGTCTGAACGGTAAACCGTTTGAGATGATCAAAATCAGGTCAATGATCATAAACGCTGAAACAGGAGGTAAACCAAAATGGTCTAGCGGTAACGATCCAAGAGTAACAACTGTCGGGCGAATAATGCGCAGATTGCATATTGACGAGTTGCCGCAAATATTGCATGTTTTGCGTGGTGAAATGACGGTGATTGGTCCTCGACCGGAGCGTCCTGAATTTGTTAAAAAATTGCGGTCGGAGATTCCGGGTTATGAGCATCGGTTGTGTGTTTTGCCCGGTATAACAGGTTACGCCCAAATTAATTGGCAAGCCGACAACGGACTGGAAGATGTGCAGCGTAAATTGATTCTTGATTTGGAGTATATTGAGGATGTTACGGTTTGGCTTGATTTTAGAATTTTGCTCGCCACAATTAGAGTTCCGCGTAAACTTTGCGGAACATATCAAACCGCCGAAAATTCTCGTTGGAGTAACGTAATCAATTTACGCAATGAACACGAGTCAGTTATTTTGTCAAGCTCACACAATACGACAGACGCATAAATTTGTCGCAAAAATTTTTTTGGATGCATTGCCTTATGCGAATATTTTTGCCCACAATAATAAAATAAAGTAAACTAAAATTACATAACAAAAATCAATCGGGAGTTAGCTCAAGTGACTAATAATATAGTTCAAAAAGTTGCGATTCAGGGGATCAATGGTTCTTATCATGGTATTGCGGCGCGTAATTTTTTTGAGGGGCAGCGGGCGGTTGAATTGATTGACTGTAATACATTTCGTGATGTTATTGAGACGGTTAAAAATATGCCGTCGGTTGCGGGGGCGATTGCGATTGAGAACACGATAGCCGGAAGTTTGCTCAATAATCATGAGCTAATTCGTGCAAGCGGTTTGATGGTTGTTGGTGAGTACAAATTACGTATTTCGCATTGTCTTGCGGCGTTGCCGGGTACAATATTGGAGCAGATTGAGGAGATAAATTCGCACCCGATGGCGTTGATGCAGTGTGAATCTTTTTTGGAAAAGTTACCGCATGTTCGTATTGTTGAGCGTGATGACACGGCGACTAGTGCGCGTTTGGTGTGTCAAAATCAATCGAAAGGTCATGCGGCGATATGCGGAGTGGAAGCGGCAAAAATTTACGGTTTGGAAGTGATTGCCGAATCGATTGAATCCAATAAACACAACTTCACAAGATTTTTGATCGTAATGTCAAGTAAACTTGCTGAGTTTTTTGATCGCGAAAAAAATAAGGCTTCGCTTGTTTTCGCGGTTCATCATTCTGTCGGCAGTTTGTCGCAAATTCTAACCGTTTTATCGTTCTACGGAATGAATTTGACAAAATTGCAATCGTATCCGTTAATCGGTACGGCGTGGGAATATTTATTTTATGTTGATTTAACGTTCGACGATTATGCGCGTTATCAAAGGGCGTTGGATGCAGTTTTGCCGCTTGCCGGTGAGCTTAAAATTTTGGGCGAGTATACCGAAGCCGGTATGGGCGGTAGGCTTCGCCCCTGAACAACCGCTTCGCGATGCTACGCTTGCGTGTCCAGCTTCAGGAATTGTAAAACAGTTTGCGAGTATCACGAAAGTATGCCGTAATCGTTATTTCGAATTAGTGGTTGGACAAAATTTAGGAGTTGGAGAGTGAATGGTTATTCTTGATGGCAAGAAAATTTCGGATGAGATTCGGAGTGAGATTCGCGATGAAGTTGTGCGATTTAAGTTGCGCAGTGGGTTTTCACCGGTTTTGGCGGCGGTTATTGTTGGCAACGATCCGGCGAGTAAAATCTATGTTGGCAACAAGGAAAAGGGTTGTCGCGAGGTTGGGATTGAGAGTCGGGTTGTGCAATTGAAGGAATCTACAACGACGCAGGAGTTATTGAGAGCGGTTGATCGTTTGAACAATGATTCAAGCGTACATGGAATTTTAGTTCAACGTCCGTTGCCGAATAATTGTAACGAAAATCTTATCTTGGACGCGGTCAATCCTTTCAAGGATGTTGATGCGTTTCATCCTGAAAATGTGGGTTTGATTTCGCAAGGTCGTCCTCGATTTATTCCTTGTACACCTTATGGTATTCAAGAATTATTGTTGCGCAACGGAATAGAGACGGAGGGTAAGAAAGTGGTGATTGTCGGGCGGAGTAATATTGTCGGCAAACCGATGGGGTTAATGTTGTTGCAGCAATCCAGAGGCGGCAATGCAACTGTAATGATAACGCATTCTCGTACAAAAAATCTTGCGGAAATAACGCGGCAAGCGGACATTTTGATTGTTGCGGTTGGTGCGGCTAATTTTGTAACGGCGGATATGGTTGGGCGTGGTACGGTGGTTGTTGATGTGGGGATAAACAGATTGCCGGACGGGAAGTTGTGCGGCGATGTGGATTTTGACAAAGTTAAAGAAATCGCGGCGGCAATAACGCCTGTACCGGGCGGAGTAGGACCTCTCACTGTAACAATGTTGTTGCGAAATACGCTCACGGCAGCAGAATTAGCCGTCGCCGGTTGAATGCGAAATGTTGCGTAAGGTAGCTTCCCAAAACCTCATTTTCACCTAATTTTTAAAACAAAACAACCTCAGTAGCCAATGAATCCACCACACACCAACCTCATTACCTCATTGGAATGTTTATTGATTTGTTTTTGTCATTACAAGACCTGGTTATGCTCAAGCTGTTTTAAAATTCCTGAAGCTGGACACGCGAGTGTAACAACTTGAAGCGGTTGTTCAAGGGCGAAGTCTATCGCCTTACCGGCTACGGTATAATGAGGTTGGTGTTTTTTTAACTGTTTGCTATTGAGGTTGTTTAGTTAGGAAAAATTAGGTGTAAATGAGGTTATGTTTTCGTCGGATGGCTACCGAAAATTTCTTGATTGTTGACATACGTTAATGATTACGACTTTTCGGGATTTTGTTAAAGTTGCTCGCGAAAGACCGGTTTTTAGAAGTCGCTATAATTTTATCCGTAATTTTCCATTAAAAAAACATATCATTATAGGAAATTGAAAATGTCAGAAGACAAAAAAAATGACACAGTGATTTCGCTTGCAACTTATAACGAACGCGAAAATATACAGACAATGATTGAGCAAATATTTGCTAACGTGTCCGATGTGGATATTTTGGTGGTTGATGACAATTCGCCTGATGGTACTGGAGATTTTGTTGCGGAGTATCAGTGTAATGAGCCGCGTTTGAAGTTGTTACGTCGTGCGGGCAAGTTAGGGTTAGGGACGGCGATGTTGGATGCGATGCGGTATGCGGTTGACAATGATTACAAATATTACATAAATATGGATGCTGATATGAGTCATTCGCCCACGTATATTCCGACATTGCTTGAGGGAGTTGTTAGTGGCGGGTGTGATGTTATGATTGGTTCGCGTTATGTTCGCGGGGGCGGCGTGGAAGGATGGGCGGCGAGTAGGCGTTGGATGAGTTATTTGGTAAATCTTGGGGCAAGGTTTTTACTCGGTCTGAAAACGTTTGACAACAGCGGTTCTTTTCGTTGTTACAAGGTTGAGCTATTGAAAAAAATCGTATCCGATGTGTTCATATCCAAAGGTTACTCCTTCTTAGAAGAAGTTTTATTCCGGCTAAAGAAAAAAAACGCAACATTCGGAGAAATCCCAATAACCTTTATTGATCGCCAATACGGTCGGTCAAAAATAGACAAAAAAGAAGCAATCGCAGCAATCATAGTTTTCCTACGTCTCGGAATATTCGGTCGATAAATTATACCGTCCGGTAAGGCGATAGGCTTTGCCCCTGAACAACCGTTTCACGTTGTTGCGATTACGTGTTCAGCTTCAGGAATTTTAAAGTGGCTTCAGTAATACCTAAAAGAAAAAAATTAACAAACCACTTTGTCCCTTATGTCCTTTTTGTCCCCAATGTCCCTTTTTTGACCGTGCAGCATAAAAAAAGCGGACTTTAATTGTGAAGAATATTTTTAACTTAACTCAAACCCTAAAAAATTTATTTATGTCAGAGTCTAAACGGCTTTTCAATTTTTCGGCGGGACCGGCGGTGTTGCCAATTCCGGTGCTTGAAAGGGCTCAAAGGGAGTTGCTTTGTTTGCCCAACGCTGGTGCGTCGGTCATGGAGATTTCGCACAGGTCAAAAGAATTTGAACCGATAATTCAAGGCGCGGGATCAAATATCCGCAAGCTGTTGAATATACCGGAATCTTATGATGTGCTTTTTGTTCAAGGCGGCGCGCTTTTGCAATTTGCGATGATTCCGATGAATTTGCTTATGGGCGGGACTGCCAATTATGTTGTAACTGGGGCGTGGTCAAAAAAGGCGTTGTCGGAAGCTAAATTGGTCGGCAATACCCGAACAATTTGGGACGGCAACGATACGGGATATCGCAGAAAGCCAAGCGATGAAGAGCTTGATATCGCAAATGATTCCGCATACGTTTACATTTGTTCAAATGAAACGATTGAGGGGGTTCAATATCAAGTTTTTCCAAACACGAATGGGATTCCGCTTGTGTGTGATGCGTCGTCGGATATTTTTTGTCGTCCGTTGGATGTTACGAAATTTGGGCTTATTTATGCTTGTGCGCAGAAAAATCTTGGACCTGCGGGTGTAACGGTGGTGATAATTCGTCGGGACTTATTGGAGCGGTCTGCTGTCAGTGTTCCGTCGCTTTTGAATTACAAAAAGATTTCGGAGGCAGCATCGATGTTGAATACGCCCCCGTGTTTTGCGATTTATATTGTGAAGCTTGTTACGGATTGGTTGTTGAATGATATTGGCGGTCTTGACAAGATGCATGAAATCAACAAGGAAAAGGCGGCGTTGCTTTATTCGGCGATTGACAATTCCGATGGTTATTACAAAACGCATGCGGACAAAAAATTCCGTTCGATAATGAATATTCCATTCAGGTTACCGTCGGAAGAGTTGGACAAAAAGTTTCTCAATTCCGCGAAGGAAGCCGGTTTAGTTACGTTGGGTGGTCATAGGAGTGTTGGCGGGTTGCGGGCATCGATTTATAACGCAATGCCGCGCGAGGGAGTGGCAACGTTAAGAGATTTCATGCTAGAATTTGTAAAGAACAACCCATACAACAGACACAGCTAAATAAACCAAAAACGCAATCACAGTTCAATCAATGCCGATAAATAGTGAGGAACACGAGGGACAAAAAGGACAAAATAACCGTTCTCTCAATGATTAAGATTTTGGAAAATTCTCTTAATAAAGTTGAGTGAATGATTACTTTGTACTTAATGTCTCTTGTGTCCCTTTTGTCCTTTAAAGAACGCTGGAATCCGTAGTTAATTCTCTTATGGGCGTTCGACTTTGAAGTCGAAGGTTTTGTGGGAGGTGTCAACGTTGGCGGAGAGACCTGAGGTTTCGGGTGAGTTGAATTGCTGGACAACATGTACCGTCTCCAATCGTTTGTCCGCAACTTCGTCGCCGTTTTCATTTTTTTTCATCTGGTACTCAACAACGGTAGTATTGGCAAGCCAGACTTTGTATTCACCTTTGGGGATTCCGCTTCCGGTTTTTAGTCCTTCTATTTGGAATGTTCCATCGTCTTTGACATCGCCTTGATATTGGTTTGTTCCGTTGCCGAACACAACCGTTCCGACTGTCAATGCCGAGCCGTCCGAATATTTAACTGTACCGTTTACTTTAACGTTGCCGGAACATCCGACTAATACCAATATTAACCCACACGCAATGACTAAAATCAATTTGTTTTTCATTATTTTTTTGTGTAAATTGTTAAAATTAAAAAAATGGAACGCAAACATTTTGTCAACAATATTGTGCGGGCAAAATGTCTGCGTTTTTATATCGTAGCCGGTAGGGCGATAGGCTTCGCCCTTGAACAACCGCTTCACGTTGTTGCGCTTCCGTAATCAGCTCCATGAATTTTAAAATAGCTTGAGTATAGTTCCTCCTGTCCATTTAAAATGCACGCAGAAAACGCAGATTGCTAAAAGACATTCGCAAGATCAGAAAATAAACCTGATCCGCAAGTATCCTTCAGAATCCGCAATCGGAACAAACGGATTTAATCGAAATGTCTAAAAATTTTCGGGCAAGCGAAATATATTTTTCCGATAACTTTTTTATTCGGGCTACTTTTCACGAATTCAGTTGTGGTGTATATTTCAACTGCGATTGGCGATTTTTGACCGCTTGCAATTCGGATTTCGCCAATCCGTTTGAGAAATGAAAAGCTCGAAAGGAGATTACCTTGTCCTTGTTGTCCTGTACGACAACAAAATCTTCCATTGTACTCAAACTGTTTTTTAAAAATTCCTGAAGCTGAACACGTAAGTGTAGCATCGCGAAGCGGTTGTTCAGGGGCGAAGCCTACCGCTCATACCGGCTTCGGTATAACCATTCACCCAACAACAATCCAATGTATAAGAATTTTTTGTTATCGGCGGCGGTGATTTTGTTTTTTGTCCGTTTGAGTGTTGCGGACACACCGGCTGACGAATTTACTATTGCCAACGAGGCAGAGGTACTCTATGGCAAAGGAGTACACGAATTTTTTGACGGTAATTACAAAGAAGCAATCACGATATTTGATCGGGTTGAGTATCTTTCGTCTAGCGACCCGCGACCGTATTTTTTCATGGCGATTGCCCGTTACAGGTTGGATGCCGATTCGGCAGAGGCGGATAAATATTTCAAAAAAGCGGCAAAATTAGAATGGGAAGGCAGAGCCGTGCGGGAATACGACGTTTCAGACGCTCTGCGTAGAATTCAAGGCAAAGAACGTTTGCATGTTGAACAATACCGTACGCAAGCAAAAGTCGCTTGGCAAAAAGCAAAAACCATTCGCGACAACATTAAATACGGACAACAAAACACAGACGATAAAAGAATTATCGCCGACGTGTCAAAGGGATTCGTAGCCGTTACCGAATTCGGCGCAAGCTCGCCCGACCCCTACAACGACGGAAAAGAACCACCAAAAAAAGTCAAATCCGACGGCATCCTCACTTCAATAATTGAGTCCGCGAATCCTACCGGAGGAAATGCAGTCGAAACGGTTGATGTTACGGTCAAGGAAATACCGGTTGCAGAATACGGAAAGGACGACGATAACCCAATGACCGGCACGATCCAAATAGAAGGCGCAATGATTATTGAAGACGATGATATTTTTGCCGAGTTTGACGACGAACCTAAACCAACCGCCGACCCCGAACCCGCCGACAACACCGAAACGCCCGAAACTCCAAAAGATCAAACTACACCCGAATCCGAAAATGAAGATGTTGCCGACCCGATTGACAGCGAACCGAGCGATGAACCCGACCCGCCTGTCGCTGACCCGCCGGAACCAATCTCAGAACCCGAACCGGCAAAATAACAATTGGAAATTTTTACCGCAAAGGCAACGAAGTCACACAAAAGTTTTAAAATATACTCAGGCTATTTTAAAATTCCTGAAGCTGAACACGCAAGCGCAACAACGTGGAGCGGTTGTTCAAGGGCGAAGCCTACCGCCCATACCGGCTTCGGTATAATCCTTTTTTGCCTTCGTCGCCTTTGCGGTGTTTATCACTCTCTGGAGTTGATCGAAATTGATTTTGGTTGTCTAAAATTTTGAAAATATATGTATTCTCGAAAAGAAATTTTATCTTCAATTCCCGAACACGCTATACCGAAGCCTGCCATTTGTATCGGCTACGGTATATTTTTGTGCAAGTTGTACGTTTGGTTATTGGTATTGATTTTGTTTTATGGTTGCGGTAACGATTCTACTTTGGAGCGGGACGGGCGTATTGTTTCGGTGGTTTCGGTTGAGCCTCATGCGTTTCTTGTTGAGCAGATTGGCGGCGAGTTTGTGCGGGTGGAAGTATTGGTTCCAATGGGTAAGGAACCCGAAAGCTATCAACCAACCCCCGAAAAAATTATCGCCTTGACGCGGGCAAAAGTATTCTTTCGTACAGGAATGCCGTTTGAACAAATAATTCTCCCAAAACTTAAATCATTCGCATCGGGCTTAAAAGTAGTGGATTTGCGAACAGGAATAAAATTGCGGAAACTCGAATTTCATCAACACGATACACACGACGCACACGATACACACGAACATGCCAATTCTGATTTTGACTCTGATTCGAATAAAAATACGTTGCCGGACGAAAACGAGCTTGCTGAAGGTGATCCGCATATTTGGTTTAGTTTGGATTTATTGCGGGTTGAGGCGGCGACGGTGTTGCGGACGTTTATTGAGATTGACCCGAAGAACGAGGAGTTGTACCGCAAGAATTACAGCGATTTTATTTCTGAATTGAATCAGGTCAAAGAAAAGTTGAGTGCGATGCTTGAGCCGATTAAGGGCAAATCGATATTCGTGTTTCATCCGACGTATGGATATTTTTGCGACGAGTTCAATTTGAATCAGCGGGCAATCGAAATCGGCGGCAAAACTCCAAGACCACAACAACTAGTTGCAATAATCAACGAAATTAAAAAAAACAGCTCACAAACCAACAAAAAAACAACACTGTTCGTCCAACCTGAATTTAACCGCACACCAATAAATTCCGTATCCGAAGCAGTCAACGGACGCATCGTAGAACATTCAGCATTGGAGCGAAACATTTTCAAAAGCATGACAAACTTCGCCGAAGAAATTACGCGGTAGGGAAATTATTTCAACACGAAAGACACGAAAAATACAAAAGGCACGAAAAGGAGAATTTTGAAAAAACTAAAAAACGACGAAGTTTTTTTCTCCGCGAAGTCTTTGTAACCGTTCACGGGTTATTCAAAAAATTGCATTTTATACTTCTGCAAATTGTGTTTATTGCCTATTTTGTCATAATTTTTCAGAAAAATACAAAAAACAATATTTTTGAGTTTACCGA
>JAIRWK010000209.1 GCA_031268995.1 Planctomycetaceae bacterium | reverse complement strand
TTACAATAATATCGTTGATCAAATTCGACGGTAAATCCTTGCCCATCGGCACAAGCGGAACGGGACTACAATTTCCAACTCCAAAACGTTCCGGCGCAACAATATTTTTCGCGTGTTTGTAATCGCCTTTTACGTTACGATTAAAAATCGCCAAGCCGTGACATTGCGTACCAACAATCAACGTTCCATCAATTTTAAACGCAAGAGCCGACGCTTGATCTTCAAGCAATCCATCTTCGCGTGTAAAATGTTCCCAATCATCCGTGTCAATTTTGTATCGAGAAATTCCTGCCGAAGTTGCCATCCAAACGTCGCCGTCAACAGGACAAATTTTTATATCAAAAATTCTTTCGCCAATCGGTCCATCAACAACATCATAATTTTTCCAATCCTTACCATTAAAAACCGAAACGCCCGTATTCAAATGTCCAACCCACAAACGCCCAAGTTTATCAATTGCCAAAGCGTAACCGTTGTTATCACCAAGACCGTTTTAAGTCGTGAATTGTGTAATTTTTCCATTGCCAATGTTGCAATGGAAAACGCCCTCATCTTCCGTCCCAATCCAAGCTCCGCCTTCCCCATCATCAATTAACGCAACAATAAACTTCGCGTTTAAACCAGCGATTCGTTGAACTGCCGGTTCGGTTTTTTGGGCTTCGTTTTTATCTTGCGCAACAGAAAATTTTGACAATATCAAAATCGAAAGAAATATCTGAATTGCCAGAATAATTAACGTTACAATAAATCTGCTTTTGAAAATGCTCATGTTTCAATTTTTATTTAGAGTTAAACTTTAAGCAACCATTCACGGACGGAAACGCGATTTCTATTGTGTAGAGATTTTCCGCAAATATACCGAAGCCTATCGCCCATACCGGCTTCAGTATAACTCAAAGAATTATTTTTCTCGTTCTGGGATTCGCATTGCGTAAAATGATCGCCAGACAAAAACTAATCCCGTTGCAAGAAATATCGCCGAAATCAACCACGTATAACTAACATAGTCCGTCGATTGACGCATCACCAACGCGATCTCTGTTGCAAGTAATCCGAACAATGTTGAGAATTTTATGATTGGATTAAGCGACACAGAACTCGTGTCCTTGAACGGGTCGCCAACCGTGTCTCCAATTACCGCCGCAGCATGTAACTCCGTCCCCTTCTCCTTCAAATCAACCTCGACAACCTTTTTGCCATTGTCCCACGCACCACCGGCATTCGCCATGTAAATTGCTTGAAATAATCCGAATATTGCTATCGATACCAAATATGCAATAAAGAAATTCGGATCAACAAACGCAAACGCAAGCGTAAGTGAAATCAACGCTAAGAAAATATTCCACATGCCCTTTTGCGCATACTTGGTACAAATCTTTACCACTTCTTTTGAATCATTTATGTCCGCTTCCGCCTTGTTCAAATCCATATTATTTTTGATAAACTCGACAGCACGATACGCACCCGTTGTAACCGCTTGCATTGAAGCACCACTAAACCAATACACAACCGCGCCACCACAAATCAAACCCAAAATCACCGGCGCATTCGTCAACTCAAGATGTAAACCGCCCGTTTTGTCCAACATCAAAAAAATTGCAAAAATCATCGTCGTCGCTCCAGCAACAGCCGTACCAATCAAAACAGGTTTAGCAGTTGCCTTGAATGTATTACCCGCCGAGTCGTTCGCTTCAAGATAATGCTTGCCGGTTTCAAAATCGGGTTTGAATCCGAATTCGGAATTGATTTCGTCTGAAATATTCGGAATTTGCTCAATTCTTGACAACTCAAAAATCGACTGCGCGTTGTCCGTAACCGGTCCATAACTGTCAACCGCAATCGTAACCGGTCCCATACAAAGAAATCCAAACGCAACTAACCCAAACGCAAAAATCGGCGCATGAGGTCCCAAAATTGCCTCCAACCCCGAAAGCGAAATCCCATACGCCACCGCCATCAAAACCGCTATCAACCCGCCAGTCCAAAACGCACTGAAGTTGCCAGCCGTGATACCGGAAAGTATGTTGAGCGACGCGCCGCCTTCACGCGAAGCTGTAACTATTTCACGAACATGTTTTGATTTTGAGCTTGTGAAAATTTTAGTAAATTCTGGAATAAATACCGCCGCCAACGTTCCACACGTTATTATCCCAGCTAATTTCAACCAAGCTAAATTTGGCAACTCGTTAAGCAATAAAAAACTTGTCAAAAAAGAAACCGCAATACAAAGTATCGAAGATATCCAAATTAACGAAGTAAGCGGAACTTCAAAATCAAACTCTTTCTTGTCGCCAAATGCCTTTTCAGAAAAGTGTTGATTGATGAAATATGCAATACCGGAAAAACAACCCATCAAAAAACGCATTATAAAAATCCAAACTATAAGTTGCGCCTGCAAATCTGTTTCTTTGATCGCCAACGCAATAAAAGTTATCAACGCAACTCCGGTTACGCCGTAAGTTTCAAATCCGTCGGCAGTTGGACCTACGCTGTCTCCGGCATTGTCGCCCGTACAATCCGCAATCACTCCCGGATTTCGCGGATCATCTTCGTCAACCTTAAACACGATCTTCATCAAGTCCGAACCAATATCCGCAATCTTTGTAAATATACCGCCCGCAATTCGCAACGCACTTGCACTAAGCGATTCTCCAATTGCAAAACCAAGAAAACAAATGCCGATAATATCACGCGGTACAAATAATAAAATTGCCGCCATAATAATCAGCTCTACCGAAATGAGAAAAAGCCCAACACTCATCCCCGCCCGCAACGGAATATTCACGACATCCCAAGGTCTGCCGCGAAGAGACGCAAATGCCGCTCGCGAATTCGCATAAGTGTTGACGCGAATGCCGTACCAAGCTACAGCATAAGAACCGCCCATGCCCACTATCGCAAAAAATAATACAGAAACAAACATAAACCATCGCGAATGAGCCGGCGATGGTAAGACGTTGACAAAAACAGCATAAACCGTTGCAATACAAAGAAATAGAAAGAAAAGAAATCTGCCCTGTTGCAATAAATACGTACAACAAGTTTTAAATATCGTCTCCGAAACCGCCCGCATTGATTCATGCACTGGCAACTTCCGAATAGCAACGAACAAATAAACACTAATGACCAATGTTGCAATCACTACAGATAAACCGCAGAAAAGCAAAAACCATCCGTCTATTCCAAGCAACATGTTAAATTTGCCCGTACTCAAATCCGGAATCAAAATACCAGCTTCACTGCCGAACGCAATTGAACCTGTCAGCAAAAACAACGCAAAAGATAAAAATTTAATAACGTGTTGAAATCGTTCTTTCATTATTTATTGGGGGAGTTGACTGTTATTGTTAGTGGGAATTTCTAAAAATACTATTTGCCAGAAACAAATTATTTCAAATTCAGCCGATAGAAACCGACCGAATTTCGAATAAAATTAATTTTAAAATTTCCTAGTATGTTTTTTCGCATACCTTATACTCAAGCTATTTTGAAATTCCCGAAGCGGAACACGCAAGCGCAACAACGTGAAGCGGTTGTTGCTCAAGGGCGAAGCCCATCGCCCTACCGGCTACGGTATACCAAGCTACTTTAAAATTTTTCAAAACGATACCGAACGACAGCAACTGAACACACCAAGCCCAGCAGCAACACGATAAACTCCATAATACAAAACATTTGCCCAAATGCAAAGCCTATCGCCAATACCAGTTTCGACACAAAAGTTGCGTGATTGTATCACACTTCCAGAACTATTCAAGTATCCGCATTAACAACTTGCAACCATTCGCGAATATTTTTATACCGGCTACGGTATGTGATCCTTTCAAACCGCACTTGTAAAGAACAAGTAGTGTACTAGAATTGTGTCTTGCATTGCAATACGTTGCAAGGAAGGTTGACTGTACTTGAAAAAAGAAAACATTGACGGAAAAACAATTACGATAATGGGCGTTTAGAAAAATTTTGAAAAATTAGGAGTTATAGACATGAGATATTTTAATATTGCGGGACCTTGTAATATGGAAAGACATTACATGATCGATGCTTTCACTCGACTAAAGGGAGTGGAACAATTGATAAACGAAGAACAATACTTTGTGATTCACTCCGCACGCCAAAGCGGGAAAACGACATATTTACAAGATTTGACTGATCGACTTAATGGCGGTGAAAAATATTATGCTTTGTACTGTTCATTGGAGAACTTACAAGGAGTAATTGATCCTGAAAAAGGGATACCGGAAATCGTCAAAAAAATTAAAACTGTGCTCAGATTTTCCAAAATTCCCCACAAATTGGAATTTGCCCAAGATGCGGATTACAGTAATTTTACGGAGGTTTTGAATACGGAGTTGACGTTGTTTTGTATGTTGTTGGACAAATCGTTGGTGATTTTTTTTGACGAAGCGGATTGTTTGAGCGAAGGCACGCTGATTACTTTTCTCCGACAACTACGCGACGGTTACAATAGCCGTAGTATTACACCGTTTGTACATTCTGTTGCGTTAGTTGGTATGCGTAATATCCGCGATTACAAAGCCAAAGTTCGCCCTGAATCTCAAGGACTCGGCGGTGCAAGTCCGTTTAATATTGTTGCCAAAGCGTACACGTTGAAAAATTTTACCAAAGAAGAGATTATCTTTCTTTACCAACAACACACCAACGAAACCGGACAAATATTTGAAGAAAATGCAATTGAACTTGTTTGGCAACAAACGCAAGGACAACCTTGGTTGGTTAATGCTATTGCTCGCGAAGTAATTGTAGAATTATTGGATTCGGATTACACAAAACCGATTACATCAGAATTGGTGGGCAATGCGATTCAAAATATTATTATCAATCGTCCGACGCATATTGATAGTTTACTTGCGCGGTTGAAGGAAGAATGTGTACAAGCAATCATAGAGCCGATGATTTTGGGAGAGAGCTTTATAGACAAAGAGTCGGAGGATTTTTTGTACACTAAAGATTTGGGGTTGATTCGTGTTGTTAATTCATTGGTAGAGCCAGCTAATCCAATTTATGCCGAAATAATAATCCGTAAATTATCATCAAACGCGCAAGAGGAATTAGGCAACCCGATATATCCATACCAAGTCCCGCGTTATCTTAAAAACGGACGTATTGACATGGATTATTTAATGCGTGACTTTCAACAATTTTGGCAAGCCAACGGTGATATTTGGGCAAAAAAAATTGACTATCCAGAAGCCGCGCCTCATCTTGTTTTGATGGCGTTTTTGCAACGAATAATCAATGGCGGCGGACAAGTTATTCGCGAAATGGCTTCGGGAACGGGAAGGCTTGATCTTTGCCTGATATATATTGGGCAAAAATATCCGATAGAATTGAAGTTGGTTCACAGCAAAAAATATCTTGAAGACGGTCTCATTCAAACTGCTCGTTACATGGATATTCATTGTTGCAATGAAGGTTGGCTTGTAGTTTTTGCCCGCAAAACAGATGCCAGTTGGGAAGATAGGCTGTACATGAAAAAGGAAAATGTTGACGGGAAAACGATCACAATAGTGGGTATTTAGAAAAAAAAATTATAGTGAACAATAAAACACAACCGCCATCGACTATAATTTCTGTACGTTAATTTAATTTTTTGTAACCTGATGCAGTGGTGGCGGGCAAGATCAATTCCATACCGGGTTTTAAGTCGCGGGCAGATTTGAGTTTATCGGCGTTGTATTGCAAGATTTCTCCCCAACGGCTTGAGTCTTTGAGTTGTTCTAATGCGATTTTGAAAATGGAATCGTCTTGTTGTACGATGTAGATTGAGTTTGTAATTGGTTGAGTGGCGGCGGTTAAATTATTTTGTTTTATGGTTGTGTTTTCTGGAGTTGTCAAATTTTTATTTCGTGGGTTGTATCGGTTATTTTTTGCGAGTATGTGCGCGTAATTTGCTCTCAAATAATCTGCGGTTGGTATTTCAATTTGTGTTCCCGCAGCCGGATTCCAAGCCGCGCCGCGATTGCGGTTATGAACCGCTAACGCTCGATACAACAAACCAGTACCATAATAATTATCACAAATTGACATGTAAGTATCGCCCGATTTAACCGTGTATAATTCCGCATATTCAGGCGATTTGGTTATTGCGTTATCAAGTTGCTCGCGATAAACCGACGCGTTATTTAGCGGTAGTACGTTACCTGAATTTTGCATCTGAATTGTGGCGGGATTACCTGCGGACAATGAACGCCTGTAAGCCGGATAACTTTCAGCCGGTACCGCCGGAGCGTTATCTTGCAACGCTGCTAATTCCTGAGCGGCGGTGCCATTTTGTTCGTTTTCAACTTCGCCGATATTCGATGGAAGTAATGCTGACAACGCATTTTCCTTCGCATCATCAACATTAACCGGTATCGCCAACGGTGCCGTATTATCAGCCGTCTTCGCAACAGACTCTGACACGCGATTATTCGTTTCAATAATTGGTTTAGTATTTGTGTCGGTATCGAATATGAGTTTGGGCGGAGTGCTAGCGGGTTGATCAGCGAGTGGATTTGTCGGCAAGTTGTTTGCGGTTGGTGTGTAAATTTTATCAGGATTATTTTGCGCAACCAAAAATGAATTTGGTGGATTTTCAGGCGGCAATGATGGAGTCAATTCGATTGGTATTTTCACGTTTGGTTCGGAGTTGGGCGGCATTGTTGGGGAGAAATTTTCTATTGGCGCAATATTTTCCGCTGTTGGGATGGATGGTGTAATTTCTTTTGAATCAGTAGATTGCAATGGTCTCATTGAGGTAAGGTCAGACATTTCAGAAAATGCTGTATTATTTTTTTCCGGTGTTGGCGGAGTTGCGGCGGTGAATCGCGGTTGAACGTTACCATCTGGAACGATTGACAATGAATCATCATTTTTTGTTACAGAAATTGGCGGTTCTTGTTTATTTGTCGTATCAGTAATTGGTATGCTAATTTCGTTCTGATTTAGAGCCAAATTATCCTCTTGTGTGGGGACTCGCGGTACGGAATCCGCATTGGTCAAAACGTCGGAATTCGATTTTGTAACTTGCAATGATTCCATTGGAGCTGATGAGATCTTGGTCAAATCCGATTCGTTTTCGTTTTGTTTTTTTGGAAATTCAGATGTATTTTCCGTATTGAAATCTGTATTAAAAGTTGATTTTGTGATTGACGAATTTGGGGCATCTGGAGTGTTTTTTGTTTCCGCAACTGAATCTTTGCCCGTAACCATAAGCGGTACCATTGCCGTATTTTTATCGTTGTTTGGTAAAGTTATATCTGATGTTGTATTTTGATGTTCAAGTAATTTGTCAATAGGTTGCTCATCAATTTTTTCTCTTTTATTTTCAACATTATTTGCTTCATTTGTCTGATCAATTTTATTTACGTCAAGCTGATTGTTCTCAACTTTATGATCAAATATTGAATTATTTGACGGCGGAATTGTGTTATCTGTTGGAAGTGTGGTTGTGTTTGTTGTGTTGTCGAAGGGCGAATTATTTTCGGGCTGTGTGATTGGCGGCGTTTCGGTAATTGTCGTCGTTGGCGAATCCAAAGAGGCGGCGAAAACGTTTATATCATTGGGGAACGGCGGTGTTGATGTTGACGGAGTTGACGGGAAAATATTTTCTTGGGCGTTTGACGGGTTAGTGTTTGTATTTATTGCGGGCGATGAATATGCTGTAAACAAGTCGGCAGAATCTGCAAGCGGAGGTTGATCGGGAGACGCGGGATTATTTGCGTTTTCGTTTTCTATTTTGCTGGAGGTCGAGGCAACTGTGGCGGTTTTGTTTGGTGGGTTTACATAATTGTTTGCAATATTTTGTTCAGGAATTTCACTAGCTGGTTTTATTTCGTTTGTTGTTATTTTTGTGGTGTCGGCGTGAGTTTTATTTGTTTCGGACAATGGCGGTGTTTGATTTTGGGTATTGAATAATGCGTCCGGTGTATTGTTGTCGGTTTTATCTGATTGTTCGTCGTTGGGATTTATTGTTGCGATTTCGTCGGGAGATTTCGGATTGAGGATTGGTCTGATTCCGATGTATCCGGCAACAAGCAACAACAAAGCCACAATCACTATCGCAGATTTAACCAATATATTTTGCCATGAAAATCCTTCGTAAATATCGTTGTCTTCGCCGTACAAATCCATTGCAGGTGAAATGGTTGCGGAGTCTGCGTGATTTTTTATAACGATATTTTGGTTGGGCAAATTTTTAGATTTCGGTGGAGATTCAATTTGCGATTGATTTTGTTTTTTGTTATCAAAATTAGAGGTATTACTGTCAACTTTTTCAACTGTATCCGCGTTTTCAATTTTATCATTTTCATTAAATTCATTGACATTTATGAAGCAATACAACGAGATAAATTTGGCAAATTTTGACAACGATTTTTTAACTGAAGCGGGCAATTTAGTTATTCGGGCAAGTATTGGTTTACCGTGTGTATAAACCTGCGACCAAATTTTTGTAACAATATTTATCAAATTTTGTTTAATGTTTTTATTTTGTTTTGTTTCGGTGGTGTTATTCTGATCGGCATTATTTGTGGTGGAGATATTGCTCATCAACGCGGCTAAACTTTCGGCGTTGTCCGAATTATCAGTAATATTATCGGCAGTCGATTGTGTATTTGAATTTTCGTTTGTTGTGATTTCATTGCGCTGCGGCAACGGCAATGGTTTCGCCGTAATTTTTTTATCATCTGATTTATTCGCAACTGGATCGGATTCGGAGTTGGCGTTAAAACGGTTTTTATTTGACATTTTATTTTAATGGTTTCAATTTTTTATGGCGTGATTTTGGACAAGGTGAAAATGCTGTATTCGATTTATACTCAAGCTGCTGTTTTAAAATTCCTGAAGCGCAACAACGTGAAGTGGCCGTTCAAGGACGAAGCCTATCGCCCTACCGGTTACGGTATATTTTTTGCTCTTTGTCGCAAGTGTTTTTTCTCAATTGTTAGTATTCGATCAAGGCGGCGGCTCTTAATTTTGCGCTTCGTGATCGTGGATTTTGTTGTAATTCTGATTGTGAAGATATGATTGGTTTTTTTGTGATGATTTCCCAAGCGGGATTATTTTTGAGGGTATTTTTTACAATTCTATCTTCGAGGGCGTGGAAACTTATGACTATTATTTTTCCGTTTTGTTTTAATATTTTTGGTGCGATATTTAGTATGTTTTTTAAAGAGTCTAGTTCTTTATTGACGGCGATTCTTAGGGCTTGAAATGTTTTAGTTGCGGGATCGATGATTATTGAGCGTGAGTTTTGCAATCTGATATTTGCCGGTTTTTTTTGTGGTACACAATTTCTCACTATTTCCGCAAGCTCGACAGCTGTTTCGATATTTTTGGTTTTACGTTTATTGATAATTTCGCGTGCGATTCGGCGGGCAAATTTCTCGTCGCCGTATTGAAAAATCAAATTTGCAATATCTTTTTCTCTGAGTCGGTTTATGAGTGTGTGGGCGGGTTCACCTTCGGTGGTGTCGAACCGCAAATCGAGTTCGCCGTCCGCGTTGAAACTGAAGCCGCGTTCAACATCATTTAGCTGATCGCTCGACAACCCCAAATCAAGCAAAATCCCGTCAACTCTATCCAAACCAAGCAATTTCAACACATCTTGGGCGTAAGTATAATTTGCGTGTACGAGTCTGATTGCGCCTTCGTGATGGACGAGCGAGTTTGAATTGTTTTTGCAAAAAATTTTCTTCAACCGCGATTCCGTGCGATTTATTGCGGCAACATCGCTATCGATTCCAATTATTGTTCCTTTGGTTTGAATTTTTTTGTAAATAGCTTCCGTGTGTCCGCCGCCGCCGAGAGTACCATCAATATAAACTCCGCCAACAACCGGTTTAAGCAAATCAATCACCTCATCGATCATTATTGGAACGTGAACGGTTCTGTTTGAAAATTCTTCAATGTTCATCAAATTATATTAAATATATACTGAAGCTACTTTAAAATTCCTGAAGCTGAACACGCAAGCGCAACAACGTGAAGCGGTTGTTCAAGGGCGAAGCCTATCGCCCATACCAGCTTCGATATACGTTATGAATTGGCGATCAAAAAATTGGATTATCGTGAATTATGGGCAAGGGAATTTCTAAAAATTAATTTTATTCGAATTCGGTCAATTTCTATCGAATTAAAATCGACCGGATTTGAAATAATCTATTTTGGGCAAACAGTATTTTAGAAATCCTCTAAGGACAAAATAAAATTCTTTTCCCCTTATTTTCATTGCTCAATTTATCCAAAAAACAAAACCCTCTGGCGGATGGTAACAATTTTTCGATTTCAAGAAAAGAGCAATTTTGACAAAAAAAACGACTTCACCCCAATTCGCCTGCGAAACATATACCAAAGCCAATATAAAAAATTTTTATTCGATATATCATCCTACTTGACAACATAATTTCGTTTTATTACAATCCCCCAAATTTCGGTAGCGTGCGAAATTTATTGTTCTTGATATTGTACCCTTAAAAAACAGCGGAGTTATCAGAACGTAACAATAAATTTAGGACATGCCCCAAATTTCCAATCGGGAGTTGTGCTGGATTATTTTTTGTTACAAGATTTTTGGTAACTATTCAGCCGTTTAGTGGGGATTTATTTGGTTTGTCGAATACGTTTTTTATGACGTTTGTAACATTTTTTGCTTGTTTGCATGCGGAGTTCAAGACGGAGCTGATTCTGGCGAATGTGGATGCGCCTTTTTTGGTAC
>JAIRWK010000018.1 GCA_031268995.1 Planctomycetaceae bacterium | reverse complement strand
CCCCTCTGCCCCGCCCCTCTGGCCCACACACCACACACCCCCCCCACCCCCCGGCGGCCCGGGCGGGGGGCCCCCCCCCCCCAAGGATTTAAAGACGAAGATCGTCTTAATAATTGCTCTTTTGGGATTTCTCCCAAGCCTCCCTTTGTGTTTGGTTTTACTCTTGTTGAACTTTTGGTGGTGATTGCAATCATTGGCGTTTTGATTGCATTACTTTTGCCCGCTATTCAAGCGGCGCGCGAGGCAGCAAAGCGAATGAGTTGTTCTAGCAATGTTAGGCAACTTAATCTCGCGTTGCATAATTTCCATGACGCGGAGCAAAAATTTCCGGCAGCGAGAATCAACTATAATACGGGAGCAAATGCCGTTGCAAACATGACTCGGTTTAGTGCGTTTTTTCCGTTATCACCTTTCTTTGAGCAATCGGCGATTTATGAACGGTTCACTAAGACAATGGCGGCGGTAAATGCACACGATACGACAGTTATTAATCATACCGCAGAAGAAATTGCCAATGGCGCAGATGGTAGTCCGCATGCTCTTGGTGATCAGAGTGGACCTTATGCTTGTAGTTATTGTGTTGGGTATGCTTATTTGGAACGTTTTATCATGGCTTGCCCAAGCGATATAAACAGTCGAACAAGACGCAGTTCACTTGGTCAACATAGATCGTCAAGTTATCATTTTTGTTACGGTGATTCTCCTGACACTGCCTATTCAGCATACAGCGGTACAACACTAGCAACAAATCCGCTGAAAAATAACAGAGGATTTGTTACAGCTGAAATCAATGAAGCTCGGACAATGTCATCGCTTTCGGATGGTACAAGTAATACGATTGTGCTTTCCGAAGCCTGTATTGCAACAGCCAATATGAGTACAGCGGTTGGTCGTCTTATTAAAGGCGGGTACACTGCTCCTCCGACGATGGCAGGTTATAGCGATGTCAATCCCACCAGTATTGCAAATAGAACCAATAACGTACACGTTTGTTGGGCAACAAAGAGCGGTAATACTTACAATATTGCCGCGACATCAAATGCTATAGAATATTCTATTGGCAATCGTTGGAGTGATGCCTGTCCGGTTTATATTGGCTTTATGACTTGCCTGCCGCCCAACTCTCCGTCATGCGGACGAACTTCCAATGATTCCATAATATCAGCATCAAGTTATCACGCGGGCGGTATTATTGCCGGAATGGGAGATGGAAGTGTACGCTTCATTTCCGAAGCAATTGAACACGGCAATCCAGCAACCGCAAATGTTGTGTCGAGTGGTGCGTCCGAGTTTGGAGTTTGGGGAGCGTTAGGTTCAATAGACGGCGGCGAATCAAAAACTCCGTAACATTTAAAGCGAGATTTTCCAATGCACCTTTAGTAGTATTTGAATGTTTATTATTGCGCCTTTATGCCTTTATTTTTTTGTAACCGTTCACAGAACAGATTTTAAACGCGAAACACGCGAAAGATCACGAAAGGTCGCGAAAAATAGTTTCGTGTTGTTTCGCGGAAATTTCGTGTATTTCGCGTTAAAAAACAATTTCTATCACTGCACAAACGCAAAACCGTGCGAACGGTTACATTTTTAAAGGCATAAAGGACTTTCGGTGATCAATTCATGCTACTAGAGGTGCAGTTTTTTATTACAAGAGGATTTTTTTATCGGACAAATATTTTATAACTTCGTCGGCTAATTTTTGAATATTTTTTTTACCGTCGAGAGTTATTTCGGGGTTTGTTGGTTTTTCGTATGGTGCGTCAATTCCGGTAAATCCTGTCAATTGTCCGGCGCGTGCCTTTTTGTACAAACCTTTCGGGTCGCGTTGCTCGCAAATTTCAATCGGCGTGTCAACAAATACCTCAATAAAATCATTATTGTCCGCCAACGAATTACGAACACGATCACGGTCTGCCTTGTAAGGACTGATAAAAGCGGTAATTGCGACAACTCCCGCCTCCACAAACAAACCCGCAACCGCTCCAATACGCCGAATATTTTCCTCACGGTCTTCCGCCGAAAACCCCAGACCAAAACGCCGCGAAAATTCCTCGCTATGGGATTCACGCAAAATATTTGGCGAGGCGTTCAGACCGTGTCGAACGTTATCTCCATCGAGTACGAAACTATGTTTATTCATTTGGTGCAATCTTGAATCTACCAGATTCGCAATCGTACTTTTCCCCGACGCACTAAGACCTGTAAACCACACAACACAACCTCTATTGCCATTAAGCGTCTCCCGTTCTTGCCGAGTTACGACGTGATCATGCCAATGAACTTCTACTTCAGACATATATTCTCCTACTTTTTAAAAAACAATTTATCCACCGCATCACCAAACAACCGCCTCCCAACTCCGCAAAAATAACCACAACCATTCACATCTATTCAAAACTATTTGCACGTAAATTCATTTACTGATTATTTCACATTTGGGAGAGTCCCGATTCTTTGGCAAGACACCATAACATGAAACCTTGAAACGCATCAACACTATGGCAATCAATTTCGCCGCTAGGCAAAAATACTAGGGAGGAATTGTACCGCACATACTTCGATCACACAAGTCAGGGATACAAAAGTTATTAGTGAATGTGTGCTTTTCGAGAGGGTTTATTGAAAATTTTTGTTGCATCCTGAATTTCTTCCTAAAAATTTTGTCGAAGATTATCGTATGAAAGATATTCGTACCAGCCCAAAACTTAAACGTGATTATTGACGTATTATATTGTGTAATAGTCGGTATGTACAATTTGTCTTTTGTTTTTCATGCCTTACGCGGCGGGTTTCATTGACAATTTCTGGAAAAATTTTTTTATTTTGGGGTTGTGTTTTGGGACAGGTTGTATTAGAATCTCTCCGTTACTTTTGTCAGGGAGGTTATTATGAAACCTTTATGTGCAAGAGTTTGGTCGCGACATTTGGCTGTGTTCGTGCAAAGGCGTTATTTGCACAAGTCAAAATTGACCGCGTTTGATTGTCGTATTATTGAGCTGTCGAGTTTTTAAGTTTGCAAAAATATGCCAAAGCTACTTCAAAATTCTAAAGCCGATCACACAATCGCAACGACATGAAGCGGTTGTTCAGAGGCGAAGCTTACCGGCTACGGTATACCAACTACGGTACGAGAGGCTGATAGTATCAATATTGTGTAAAGTTTATCAATTCCATAAGCAAAAAGAAATGGAGACGAGTATGAAGATTGCAAATTCAATGTTAGGTTTGTTTGATGCTGAACTCAATGCTACTATTGAAATTAGCACAAATGTTAAGGTGGGCAAAATGGGCAGGGGGGGGGGGGTACTTAAACGTGAGAATCTTTCTAACGATAATTCTCATGGGATTTCTCCCAACCCTCATTTTGTTCTTTTCGGTTTTACTCTTGTTGAGCTTTTGGTGGTAATTGCGATTATTGGCGTATTGATCGCAATACTTTTACCAGCAATTCAAGCAGCACGTAACGCAGCAAACAGGGCTGCTTGTGCGAGCAACATGAAAAATGTCGTTTTGGCATTTCACAACCATCACGATGTTAATGAAGAACTTCCGGTTGGTTCAAAGGGAATTGCGCGAGGGACGTGGGCGATATTCGTACTTCCTTTTCTTGAGATGGAAAGTGTATATTCGCGATACAACATGAGTTTAAATTATAATGCAGGCGCAAATTTAACTCTGCTAAATAATCTACCTCGTGTGGCAATTTACTCTTGTCCGTCAGACGGTGATAAAAAATGTACATACGAATCATTCAAACTCCTCAATTACGTTGTTTGTGAGGGTGATGGAGGATTCTATGAACCGGATACGACTACCGGCAGTTATACCGGTTGGGGTATTCCACCAGCAATTACTGGGGTAAATCATCCATTGATAACAGACGTGCATAGCGCAATGTTCTGGTCAGGCGGCGGAGCTTCTGGACCTTATAAGTCAATTTCGATGAACAACATTACAGATGGTTTATCGAATACACTTGCTTTGTCGGAATCAATTCAAGGTGAACGGGCTATTAACGACAGTACATCAGCTCGTGACATTCGTGGTTTGCTTTGGTATGGCAAGAATACACAATTCACGACTTATTTATCGCCTAACACGAAACAAGAAGGAACTGATGCCTCTTTAACTGATCTGCAAAAAGCTCAAGCAAAAGCTGATCGGTTGGATACCTATTTTATCAATACGGGTTCCCCTGATCGTGGGACGATACATTACCCAGACCATCCGGTAGATGTACCATTGGCTAATAATCTTTATATCTTGTCGGCTCGCAGTTTTCACGACGGCGGAGTTAATGCAGGACTTGGTGATGGTGCGGTCAAATTTGTCAACAATTCAATTGGCATCAATATTTGGCGGGCAGTCGGTAACTCACAAGGCGGCGAATCGTTATCGTTGCCTTGATTTTGACTTAACAATTAACAATTACAAAAAATTTCAAACCTAAACAATAGGAGTAAAGAGTATGAAAACAAATAACTGTTTCAAAAAAATTTGTTTTGGATTTACGCTTGTAGAGTTGCTTGTGGTGATAGCGATCATTGGAATTTTGATTGCGTTATTACTTCCGGCGGTTCAAGCGGCGCGTGCAGCCGCAAGACGAATGTCATGTTCAAGTAACTTAAAAAACGTGGCATTAGCGTCTCATAATTTCCATGATGCCAATAAGAGACTCCCATACGGAGCAAATGGAGATTTGTCTCCAACATGGGCAATGTACATTCTGCCGTTTATTGAGCAGGAGGCGTTGTACACTAACCTCAATATGGGTGCTGCGGGAACTAGTTCGGCAGCATTGCGAGGGGTTCGTATAAAAGTATATACGTGTCCCGCCGATGGAGACTATAACTCGACTTGGGATACAACCCTGCCAGCTTTCAAACACCATAATTACGTTTGTTGTGCTGGCAATGCAGCCATCGTGAATTGTAATAACAGCAGTGCTAGTTCCGGTCAATGGAATCGTTGGGCAAGTATTCCAATTACCCTCACTATGGCAGCCGAGACTACAAGTTACAACAGTAACAACAAAACGGTAGCCTTTGCTAAAGGAGGCATGTTTTCAATGGGAGCTAGATATGGTGGTACAAAAATAGAACCGTTTAAATTCAGCGATATTACCGACGGTCTTTCAAATACAATAGAATTTAGCGAGCTTGCACAAGGACAATGGCAAAGCAATTCGACTGCTGCACGCGGTGATTTACGCGGGCTGGTTTGGTTGTCTTACTATGCGTATTTCACGGGGTTTATTACGCCTAATGATACAGACGCTGACAGACCGGATAACTTTAATTACAGTAACGGTAATTCATTGATCAATGCCAAATTCCCAATTTTATCAAGTACGGGTTTCGATCAACAGTTGCGAGTTGGAAGCCGTAGTTATCACAATGGCGGAGTCAATTCTGCATTTGGAGACGCGGCGGTAAAATTCACAAACAACTCAGTTGATTTCAGAGTCTGGCGAGCTGCCACAAGTTCGCGAGGCAAAGATTAAATAAAAAAGTAACCGTTCATGGGCGGCTATAAATTTTCGGTATATTAGCCCCGCACGGAGCTAATGTACCAAACCATTATGTACTGTTCGTACTATGAATTTCGGCGATTCAAGATTGTACAAGTCGGCTTTCCGATGGTTAAGCAGGCGGCGGTTGCTGAGAGTTAAAGTGCGAACAGTCTATAAATTTCCGTGAGCGGTTACATTATTTTTATACTCAAGTTATTTTAAAGTAGCTTCAGCATAAACATTTTTTAACACGAAAGGCACGAATGCTCATTGTCCATACCGGTTGCGGAGTATTTCCGATAATATCGTATTCAAAGTTTTATCTAAATCACCTTTGAAATTTTGTAACCGTTCATGGTTTATTTTTTTATTTTCAAATAGAATGAAATAGACTCTCAACGGTTAGAACCTACACCTTCCTCACTCCGTAGGAGTTCCCTGTGAATAACCACCGGTTTTATACTGAAGCTGTTTTAAAATCCCTATCTTTGATATGTCCTTAAATTACCGGTACGATGATGGGATTCGGGACAATTTTGAGGGAGATATTACAAGAAGTGCGGTGAATTTATCATTTTTTACTGTTTTAAAAGGGAAAAATTGTTTAAAATTTGTCTTTTGCGCGTACGATGACCGCAGATTGGTCATCAGTAATGCTTGCGAGACAAATTAAATTCGCTCAACTTTTATGATCGGTAAGTGAAGTCTTCCTTCGAGAAATTCGAGATGAAGTTTTATTTTTGTTCCGGCTTTTCCTGCGATACACATTCTTGGTTTGGCACAAGGAGTTGAATGTTTTGCCTTTTGTCTTGTTTCGATTCGCGGTTTTGCATTTGCGGCATGGCGATGGTAATAAACTTCGTTTGGAGTTTTGCCGTTTAATGTCATGTGTGGTCGATATTCGTTGTACCAATCAAAGAATAATTTCGTTTCATGAATCATTTCGTTTTTCGAGATTGGTACAAGTATTCGTCGCGTACAACCTTCCTTGTACGTTAAAATAACACGTTCGGTAACAGCAATAGAACCATGTTTACCAATTGCCCCGAAACGTTGTTTT
>JAIRWK010000137.1 GCA_031268995.1 Planctomycetaceae bacterium | reverse complement strand
ATTGATATGCTGGAAAATCAAGAGTTTCATAATTTTGACACAAAAAATATTTTTGTGTCAAAATATAACAAAGTTAATAAATTTTATTATAACTCCTTTTAATACAAATAATTATGAAGGTTTGCAAAAGTTCAGTTTAAAGGTTAAATAATCGTAAATAAATTTTTCAATTTCGAATGCGGGTTGATACTTTGGAGGTATTCGTGAACAAAACAAAATGCTTTAATTTTGTACGAAACATACAAAATAGGGCAGACAATCGAGAATTTGGACTTGTTTGCAATTGCACCGATATTGCTCTGCAAGCCCAATAACATCAACGTGTTATATTTTGCGGGCTTATTGTTTTCATAAAATTTTTTTCATTTCATATTCAAAAAATTAGGAGTTTTTTAAGTTGTATACTCAAGCTGTTTTAAAATTCCTGAAGCTGAACACGGAAGCGCAACAACGTGAAGCGGTTGTTCAGGGGCGAAGCCTGCCGCCCATACCGGCTCCGGTATATCAGGTTAAAAATCTGTAATATTTGACGAAAAGCTCGCAACAATTCGGGATATTTTACTCGCACGAAAATATATTGACCTAGTAAATGTATACCGTAGCCAGTGTGGGCAACAGGCTTCGCCCTTGGACAACCGTTTCACGTTGTTAAGCTTGCGTATCCAGCTTCGGGAATTTTAAAACAGCTTGGGTATAAACTAAATTACTTCTCCAGTCATGCACACTTTATTCTGCATTCAGAGGTTGGTTACGAAAACAATTTGCCAAGTGTTTTCGTCTTTTGGGCATAACGCACTTCAATTCCCTGTTCTCTGAGCGTATATTTTACGCATATGTATGATCTACAATAGTAGAAATTTCTGAGTCATTATTGACGTAGTCAATTGCGTTAAAGGAAGTGTTTGTATGTAATGATGGGAATTTTTTGGCGAAGGAATAAAAAAACGCAACTATTCAGTTTAAAGAGCTTTTGAGGGCTTTTGCTGAATAGTTGCGAAAAAAAATTTTTTGGGCGGAGACGAGGTTAGTCTTTCGTCTCGGCAAAAAAATGAAAATATCTTTGAATGGTTGCAAAAAATCAATATCGGTATTGTTCAGGTTTGAACGGACCGTCTGGCGAAATTCCAAGATAGGTTGATTGCTTTTTTGTCAATTTGGTCAACTTAACCCCAACTTGCTCAAGATGTAATCTCGCAACCTCCTCGTCCAATAACTTCGGTAACACATGCACCCCAATCGGATATTTGCCGCCGTCCGTCCAAAGCGCGATTTGTGCAAGCGTTTGATTTGTAAACGAATTCGACATTACGAAAGACGGATGCCCAGTCGCACAACCAAGATTGACCAACCTGCCCTCCGCTAACAAAATTATCGAATTGCCACCCGGAAAAGTATAACGGTCAACCAACGGCTTAATCTGCACCTTCTTCACTCCCGCATAACTCTCCAAACCCGCCACATCAATCTCAACATCAAAATGACCAATATTACAAACAATCGCGTCATTTTTCATCCGCGTCATCTGATCAACCATAATGATATCACAACAACCAGTCGTCGTTACAAAAATATTGCCAATCGGCGCAGCTTCTTCAATCGTCATTACTTGGAATCCTTCCATCGCCGCCTGCAACGCACAAATCGGATCAATCTCGGTTACAATCGTCCTCGCACCATAAGAACGCATCGAATGGGCGCACCCCTTGCCAACATCGCCGTAACCACACACAACAGCTACCTTACCGGCAATCATCACATCCGTTGCCCGCTTAATACCGTCCGCAAGAGATTCACGACAACCATAAAGATTGTCAAATTTACTTTTTGTTACTGAATCGTTTACGTTAATCGCCGGCACCTTCAACTCGCCCCTTTCGAACATCTGGACAAGTCTGTGAACTCCCGTTGTTGTTTCTTCGGACAAGCCCTTAACGCCTTTGATAATTTCGGCATACTCCGTTTTGTGCAATAAAGCTGTCAAATCGCCGCCGTCATCCAAAATCAAATTTAACGGTTTGCCGTCTGGGAAAATTACCGTTTGCTCAATACACCAGTCAAAATCTTCATCCGTCTCGCCTTTCCACGCATAAACCGGCACTCCGGTTTTTGCAATTGCGGCGGCAGCGTGATCTTGCGTTGAAAATTTATTGCAACTGCTCCACGTAATCTCCGCACCAAGCGCAGTCAACGTCTCAATCAACACCGCCGTTTGAATCGTCATGTGAAGGCAACCGGCAATCCGCGCACCCTTCAACGGTTTCGACGCTGAATATTTCTTGCGCAACGCCACCAAACCGGGCATCTCATTTTCCGCAAGCAATATCTCTTTACGTCCCCACTCTGCAAGACTTAAATCCGCTACTTTGTACGGAAATTTTGATTTCTCTATCGTCATTTTTTCTCCTAATTAAATATTGAACCAATTCATGGTTCACCAATCTGTAAAAAACGCAATTCGCCGCCATACCAAGCAGCAACATTGCACGTACCGTGAATTTCTGTGAATTATACCATAGCCGGTAGGGCGATAGGCTTCGCCCTTGAACAACCGCTTCACGTTGTTGCGTTTGCATAACGCTTTGCGTTGCAGGTTTACCGCAGCTTCAGGAATTTTAAAGTAGCTTCAGTATAAGAACGTAAAAGCCCACTTCCAAGAGTTAAACAGCTAAGGGAATTGTAACCGCTACGATAATTATTGGAAGGGGTGAGATATAATCAAGCTACTTTGAAATTCCTGAAGCTGAACATGCAAGCGTAACAACATGAAGCGATTGTTCAAGGTAGAAGCCCGTCGCCCATACCGGTTTCGGTGTAGGAAGATTGGTTTGATTCTTCTTTTCTCCATCGTTTAATTGAGATAGCGGTAATGATGTAAACTATCAAGAAAACAATAACAATCACAAGTACCGATAACATTCTCACCGAATCTGTACAAATTTTCGTTGCGTATTCGGGCAATGATTGAAAACTCCACGCAACACAAATTATGAGTAAATAAGCTGGCGTAATATATTTTATTGTAAACTTGAGTACGAACGGAATCTTCATCCGTGAACCGCGTTCCAACTCCGTGATGCCCTTGTCAATCCCGAACCACCACCCAAACGCAATCGCTTGAAATAACGCAAGCACGAACAAAAGCAAATTCGCAATTATAAAATCGAAAGTGTCCAAAGCCTTCGCGTCTTCGGCAAAATAAAACACAAACAACGCTCCCGTTGTGCAAATCGCCGCCACTATTGCAACTCCGCTCCTCTTGCTGAGATGCAATCCTTCCTCAAGTAATACAATAAAAGGTTGAAGCAGAGAAATCGAACTGGTAACGGCGGCAAGAAACATCAAACCGAAAAATAAAAATCCGAAAACTCTGCCGAAAGGCATTTGGTCAAAAACATGCGGCAATGTGTAAAATCCTATCGCAAACGAACTCTTCAACGTGTCAGAATTCAAAAATTCAGGTCCCAAAAAAACATAAGCCGCCGGTACAACCATGAGCGCAGCAATCACAGATTCACAAAAACCATTCGCCGAACAAGATGCACCACACGACAAAACAATATCATCCGAACGCCGCGTGTAACTTGTGTAAGTCATCACCGCTCCCATGCCAAGCGACATTGCAAAAAACACATGCCCCGCAGCAGCAAGCCAAGTTTGCGAATTTGACAAACCTTGAATAAACGTTTTGCCCTCAACAATCACGTGTCCATCTGTAGGCGAATAAACCGTCGGTTGCGCAGGATTCCAGATAAAACCTAACCCGTCAACTATCCCTTGACCATCAATCTGCGTTGGTAACGTCAATACACGAATCGTGATAATTATTGAACAGACGAATAACAGCGGAAGTGCCCAATTACAGAATTTTTCGATGCCTTTTGTTATGCCGCAATAGAGAAGATAAAAATTTAGACCAATACAACCTAATAAACAGATCAAGGTCGTATTAAATATTCCGTTGTTGAACAGATGACCGTTTGGTTGGTTTTGTCCTGAGATATTTTCAAAATGATTTTTGTAGAAGTCAACGCTGCCGGTTTGGGTTTGTTGGAATAGAAATTCGCAAGCGTATTGGAGGCACCATGCTTCGATGACGGCGTAGTACATGAAAATAATTGTCGGCAATAGTACGCCAAGCATTCCGAAGTATGCGCCGATGTCTGATTTTAAGAATTTGCGGAGAATGCCGGGCGGGGAATTGTATCCTTGCAAGCCGCCGTAGCGACCTATTCCCCATTCCACCCACGCAAGCGGAATACCGATCACCGCAAACGCTATCAAATACGCGATCATATAAGAACCGCCGCCATACAACGCCGCTTGCCCCGGAAATCTAAGAAAATTGCCTAATCCGACAGCACTACCAGTTACAGCAAGCACAACTCCAAGTTGACTTGTCCAATTTTCGCGTTTACGTACCATTGTAAAACTATCACGCAATCTACACCGGTTTTGGTGCAACATCTCAAAACCTGTCGTAATTTACCGCAACTCCGCAGGACAACAAATAACAAGCCGAAGATTATAACCGATACAATTTACACCAAAAGGGGAGGCAAAAATTATTGCCAAAGCATGCCGGCTATTATCGGTTTTATGTTTTGTGTTATTTTATAATGATGGAGTTTTTTCACCGCGAAGGCGACGAAGGATTATTTATACTTCCTTCATCGCTTTTGTGGTATGTGATGTTTGGGCAAATTTTGGTGAGTTATGAAAAATATTATTGAGCGTAGTTTTTTGGGTTGGGACAAGGCGATATTACCGACGGCGATGGATAAATTGATTGAGTTGTATCCGTCGTTTGATTTTCGTGATGTTGTCGTAGTGCTGAGTGTTAGGTTTGCTGGTATTCGTATTTTGGAGTTATTGGCGGAGCGGGCGGAGGGGGCTGGAATTGTTTGGTATCCGCCGGAGGTGATTACGTTTGGTGTGTTGCCGGAAAAATTTTATGAACAGACCAAACCGATTGCAAATGAACCAACACGAATATTTGCGTGGGTCGAGGCGTTGAAGAGTATGCCGCGTGAGTTGTCGGGAATGTTGCCGTTGTTGCCGGATGATATTGACGGGCAACGGAGGCTTGGTGAAATGTTTATGAGGTTACATTATGAGTTGACGGCGGACGATTTGGATTTCATCAAGGTTGCCGAGAAATGTCGTGAGCTTAAACTTGGCGATGAGGTGAGGCGTTGGAATTTGCTTGCGGATTTACAAAAAGAGTATCACAACATTTTGGATTCGTTGAATATTTGGGACAGATTTTCTGCGGTACGTTTTGCGATAAATGAACAAAATAATAAAGAAAGAGATCGGATTCTTCAGCAAAATGCGGGCAAGCGTTTTTTTCTGCTTGGGGTAACTGACATGAACAAATTGCACAAAGACATCCTCAAAAAATATGGTCAATTTTTCACGGCGTTTATTTTTGCGCCGGACGAAGACAAGTTTCATAAGATGTTTGACGAGTTTGGTTGTTTGGTGTCGGACAAGTGGTTGCGGGAGGCGGTTCAAATTTCGGGCGAGCAGATTGAGGTTGTGTTGGATGATGCCGAGCAAGCGGACGAAGTAATGCGGGTGATTTCGGCTTGGAAAAATTCGGGGCAAATTAATACTTCGGATGATGTGGTGATTGGTGTTCCTGATGTCAAGATTATTCCGTTTTTGGAGGAACGTTTTGAGCGGGCGGGTCAAGAAATTGGTTATGTGCGGGGTCAACAATTACGGCAAACGGAGGTGTTTCGATTTATTGAGGTGTTGGCGGAGGTTTCGGCGGGAACAATCGGCGGGTTGACGTATCGGCAATTCGCGGAGTTGTTGCGTCATCCAAGCGTGAACAGCTATATCAAATCCGAACAAGATACCTTGAAATCCAAAAATCCGGACTCACAATCACAAAATCACAAACCAATCGTATCGGAAGAGCTTCTCGTCTTGCTTGACAATTATTACAACGACCATTTGCCCGAAAACGTAAACGAAAATTGGTTGCCGAACATTTTGAACGAATCCGCAAACGAGCAAAATCAGGAAAACATCGCCAAGTTGCGCGAAGTATGGGAGAAGGTCAAGGAATTATTGTCGGTCGGCGAAGGTTTGGGCAATGTTGAACGTCTTAATTTTTATTTGCAAGTTTTATTCGGCGAGATCAATTCCATATTTTTAGATCGTGTGTTACAAGTTGTGCGGTCGAAGGTGGAGTCGATTGCGGGGGTGCCGGTTGAGTTATTGAGGTCGGTATTGTTTTCTGATTTTTTGCGTCTGCTTATTTCGCAACTTTCGGACGAATTTATTCCGCCGTTTGAGTCGCGTTCTGCGGTTGAGTTTATTGGCTGGCTTGACATTCCGCTTGTTGGTTCGCCGAACGTGATTATTACCGGCATGAATGACGGAGTTGTTCCGTCGTATGTGAGCAGTGATTTATTTTTGCCGGACAATTTGCGGCGTGAATTGGGAATCACAGACAACACGCGGAGGATTGCGAGGGACGTTTACAATTTGACCGTAATACTAAAAACACGCAGGCGGGAAAACGTCAAACTGATAGCAAACCGCATGAATTCGCCTAGTCGATTATTTTTTTCCGACGAGGATGTTTTGGTAGTTTGCAAACGGGTGAATGAATTTTTCGAGGAAAGATCTAAGGTCGCAAAACGTCCGCCAATCCGGTTCGAGGGCGACAAGATGTTGAAGGACAAACATCAATTTGTTATTCCCTTGCCGGAGCGGTTGGACAAGCGTATTACGTCTGTCAACGTTACGGCGTTCAAGAAATACAAAGAATGTCCGTACCGTTTTTATCTGGGCAATATTCTATATTTGAAGCATGTTGACGACAGGAGTTTTGAGATTGAGGCAAATTATTTCGGCAATTTAATTCACAAGGTTTTGGAGTTATTTGGCAAATCGGATTTGCGGGATTGTGAGGAAGTGGGGTTGGTTCGTGATTTTGTTGTCGGCGAGTTTGACAGGATTTCGGAGTTGCAATACGGCGAAGCCAAAAACCGCAACGTCGCTGTTGACCTACAATTTGAAATGGCAAAACGGCGGCTTGAGAACTTCGCAAAAAAACAAGTCGAATTCCGAAAACACGGCTGGCGGATTTTTAGAACGGAGCTTGTTTTCGACTGGAAAACAAAACGAGCGGAAGTTATTGAGGTTGAAATTATCAAAGGCGTATTACTCAAGGGTCGAATTGACCGGATTGATTTCAACGAGGAGACGAATCAATATGCCGTGTTGGATTACAAGTCTTCAGATATCGCGTTGAAGCCGGAGTATGTTCATTGGGGCGGCGGCGTGTTGAACAAGGATAAAGGTTGGCAGGATTTTCAGTTGCCGTTGTATTATTATTTGCTGGTCAAGTCCGGTCAATTCGAAAACGCCGAAAACATCCGGCTTGGATATTTCAATTTGCCAAAAAACGACGAAGGAGGCGTGCAATTCGTGCCGGAAAATTTCGAAATCGACTCCGCAATCAAAGAATGCCAAGAAATCGCACAAAACATCCAAAACGAAATCTTCCAACCAATAAATCCCCCGCCCAAATATGATAACTACAGCGAAATATGCCTCATCCCGCCATTAAAAAACAAGTAACTATTCAGTCGATGGAATTTTTATCAACCACAGAGAACACAGAGTTCACAGGGATAAATTTTTTGAATACGAAATAAACGAAAATTTCATTTTCAACTCTTTCGTATATTTTCGCATTTAAAATTCCCTCTGTGTTCTTTGTGTCCTCTGTGGTTATTTAAAATCAACTGAAAAGTTACAACTTTTAATTGGTTTACCATTTCCAAACGGCGGACAGGTTGACGTTTCCGCCGGTTCGATTTCCGGCGTAGCCTTGCAAACCGGCGATGAACTGGAAGTTATCGTTTCGGCGTTGGATCAAACCGATTTCGCCGATTCCGTAACCGCCTCTCAATGATTGTCCGTTGAAGCGTCCGACGTTTTTGACAGACCCGTTGGCTTGACCGTCGAATTCGTATTCGAATGCTGCGCCCAAATATGACGAAATATTTGTGCTGTGTTGTCTGGTGTAGCGTGAACCTGCGGTGAGGCGGTGTGAGTTAATGCCGTTGAATCTTACGGTTTCAGAGTAAGACGTGTTGTTTGTATCTTTGTAATTCCAAGTAATTGTGTTGCCTTCCATGTATAGCCAAGCGTAGCGGCTGTACAAATCGAGCGTGCGTCGTTTGGTGATTTTCAATTGGCGGTTCAAGCCGAGTTCGGTACCAAAGTATGAGGAATCTGTGTCGTATCGCATTTCAAAATCTGTGTTGTGGATTTTAATATCATCGCTGTAAAATTTGTTGCGCAAATTCCCGCCTCGCACGCTGCCGTTGAATTGCCAACCGTTTTTCCAATGTCGTTGGAACAAAACGCCGCCGCCGGTTGCGGTTAATTCGCCGTCGCCGCGAAAGTCAGGATTATGTTTGATGTCGGGTATGTAATTATATGTATTGTAATCTGCGTAACCGGAATCAAAGAAGCCGCCGACGAATATTCTGCCGTGATGAACTTTTTTCTGAAATGCGAGTCCGGCTTGAAACACCGAACCGCGAACATCAAAACTTGAAGAATTTCCCGTATCCGCACTATACCAATCGCCGGAAATACTCACAAATGGCGTTTTAACCCATTGACTACCATCATCGCAAGCCGCGCAAGGATCGCATTTAGGATCAATGTCGTACAGTTGTGGTAACGCTAAATGATTCAAAAATGAAACGCCGGTAATTCGACCTTCCGCAGGCGGGACAAGTTCTTTCGCCGGCATAGGCGCAACTGAACGAATACGCGCAGTCAGGTAATGACTGTTTACCAAGTCACCAGTTCGATGTTCGCCATTCAGGTCAATTATAAAATAATATCCGCGTGTTAAACCTTGACGAGCATAAGCAACAAAATAGCCATCTGCATCTTTATTATTGGCGAGTTTATTTTCGTTGATGAATTTTTTCTGGTTAACAGAATCACTATCAATTGCATCAACAAGATAAAATCGGTCACCGGATTTAAGCGGAGTATTGCCTAGAAAATCTTGCAAATGTACAGTTGCCCCGCTGAGATCAATCACATTTTCTTGATTTGGTGTTTTGATTGTCAACAACGGAATCTTTGTACCGTTTGGATCTGTAGTGTATGAATCGGGAGTTGTAGAATCATTGTAATATTCGGTATTATTCAGATTGAAATGCAAATCACCGTTAAAATTCACTTTTGGGTTGTTGGTATTTGCGGTTGATAAATCCCAATAATTATGTCCCTCAACATTCAACCATGCACCTTTATTTAAATTAACCGTGTAATTGGGAGCGTTGAGTTGCATGGTGGACACTTCCTTAAATGCATCATCCGACCATTTTGTCCCGTAATTGATTAGCGTTGTATCGCTATTTTTGTCAACAATAGTTGTTGTACTTCCGGCTAACATCGTTATCGCACCGAAATTATCTGTAACAACGTTACCAGTTTTGAGCAATTCCAGTTTATTATCGCCAGCCCAAATGAGTAATCCCGATGCTTTTTTATCCTCTCGACCAACTTCCATATTAAAGGTAAAGCTGCCACCAGTATCATTATCTTGAGAAGCCGTTATCGGATCAAGCAATAAAACAAGTCCGTTTGCCTCCGACGCAATAACTAATTTCGCATTGGCAGCAGCGTAATCTTGTTGCACGGTATTATTGTCAATATACGGCATTGTTCCAAAGTAGAATGAATTGTAACGAACCGTCGAATTGTTGCCTTCGTGGATTCCATTTTCATAAAATACAGTTGGGTCATTTTGACTCGATGAAATTACCGTAACAACATGTTCTTTGTCTCCGGTGTACGCAGTTGCGCCGGTATCAATCGTAATAGTGCCGTAAACTTTGGCATCATAACCATTGATTGTTGATGTCGAATGGAAATCATTTGCCGAAAACCAACTATCCTTAATCTTCATTCCTTCGGCGGCACCGTAACTGTACACTAAACCGCCCATTATTTGACCGTCTTCTGCTGTAATTGTGTTACCCATAAATCCAACACTATCAATAAGCCTGATTCCGCCGTGCGGATCAACTGAACCTTTCGCCGAACCGGAAGCACCAATAATTCCGCCGCCGTCTATCCATTTTGCTGATGTTACTTTATTAAGCGTGAAATAGGTATTTTCGATACGGTTAATTTTTGCGAGGCTGTCGCTGCGTATTCCGATAATTCCGCCGCCTTGAATATGACCAGATGTTGTTTCAACTTCATGCCATGAGAATACACTGTTACTAATGGATTCAATAGTCGCGTTTCCTTTGTCGGAACGAACCCCGATAATTCCGCCGCCTTCGAGAGTTTTGGCTGTTACGGTTTTCTTAAAAAGACTTCCTTCGGCATCGACACTTGAAATATTTCCGATGGAAGCGTCCCCATCAACCGAACGAACGCCGATAAATCCGCCGCCTTCAAGTGTATTTGTAACGGTTATAGTTGTATTAGCAAACTGATTGCTGCCGTCAATGTTACCGATTGTCGCATCACCGCCATCGGAACGAACACCGATAATTCCACCGCCTTCAAGATCGTCGGCACTTTCAATTGTACTTCCTGCAAAGGAATTATTTGACAAGTTATCAACCTCCGCTGTTCCCGCATTCGCACGAACACCAATTATTCCTCCGCCTTCAATTTTACCGCTTCCTGTTGTTTTAACTGTACTTTTACTGAAGGTGTTATTTTCAATCGCTACGATTCCAGCCGATGCGCTTGGATCGCTATTGTTATCAGCGCGGACACCAATAATTCCGCCGCCTTCAAGATTGCCGGTGCTTGAAACGTTACTGCTGGTAAACTCGTTATTTTTAATATTTGAAATTACGGCAAATCCGGTACTTGCACGGACACCGATGATTCCGCCACCTTCTATTGTGGAGACAGATGTTACAGTTGTATCGGAGAATATGTTACCGCTCATTGTGTCAATATTATCAATACCTATCGCACCGCTATTAACACCAATAATTCCGCCGCCGTCTATTTTGCCGGTTGTTTTTGTTTCAACTTTATTACTGGTAAAAATGTTATCAGTCAATGTTTTGATGCTTGCGCCGCCTGTTCCAACTCGAACTCCGATTAAGCCGCCGCCCGAAATATCTGTTTGCGAAGTTACCGTGTTATTGATCAATTTATTGTTGGCAACATTCCCAATACCAACGGTAAACGAATCAGCTGAAACTCCAATAAGACCGCCGCCGCTAACAGTACCTTGCACTGCAACATCGTAACTTTGAATCGTGTTACCAGAAACGTTATTGAGAAAACTGGCAGAATTTCCGCTCACTCTTGCACCGACAACACCGCCGCCGTCAATTTTTCCGGCAACCGTAATTTCATTACCGGTTGTTCCGGTAAATTGATTACCGGTAACATTCTCTAAAGCATTCACACCAGACGCACCGCTAACACCGAGAATACCGCCGCCTAGAATATCGCCGTTATTCGTTGTTGTTACTTTCGTATTTAAAAAAGTATTATCTTTAATGGAACTAATATCCGCATCAGAAGTACCTGTAGAAGTATTTGAATTTGCTGCACCGATCACACCGCCGCCAGAGATCGTTCCCGCAACCGAAACATTGATTCCGTCAAAATAATTCTTCTCTGCATTTTTAATTGACGTAAAACCGTCAACCGCATTCACCCCAACAACACCGCCGCCGGATAAACCTTCGCCGCTAGTGTCCGCATTTTTAACTTCGACAGTAATATCTTTGAATATATTGTTACTTAAATTGTCTAACGAAGCGATTCCTTTATTGGAACGAATACCAATAATCCCGCCGCCCTGAAGATATTGACTCGTATTATTTCCGGTGTACTCTCCGACAGACACATTCAAATTAACGAAAACATTATTTGTAATATCTTTGGCATGAACATTGGCAGCAACAAAATCAATACTAGGAGTCGGATTAGTGGCGGCATCACCTTTGTCGTAATCGTCGTCATTATTTTGCAGTCCGATAATTCCGCCGCCTTTAATATACGTTCCAGCAGTAACATCAATTCCGGCAAAAACATTTTTATCCAATGTCGGCAATTCAATTTGAGCCGACCCCAAACCGTTCAATCCAATCACACCGCCGCCCCGAATCGAATAGCCGACATCAACTTTAATATCATTGTTTTTTCCGTTACCGAAAATATTTCCTGTAACATTTTCCATTTTGGCGTAGGTTAGAAAATCGCCGGGAAGCGAACCGCTTGTATCTTTACTATTATTGTTCACTCCGACAATTCCGCCGCCGAGCAGAACATCGTCTGAGCGGATTGTAATACTGGTAAAAGCGTTGTTCTCAAGCCCTTTGAGTAGCGCATGACCAATCGAAGTATCCGGCGAAGAAACACCATTAACGCCGATAATTCCGCCGCCTTCAATGTACGCACTCTTTTTACTATAATCAACAGATGTGCTGCTGACAGAATCCGTTGTTGTAACGTTTATTCCATGGAAATAATTACCGGAAACAACATCCATTTCTGCGGAAAGAGGAACCTTGAGATTAGTAACGGCATTATTTTTACTCCCGCTTGCTTGTTCACCGGTATTTCGTACACCAATAATCCCGCCGCCCGCAAGATAATTTGTATCCTGAGAACTATTAACAGTAATTTTAATGTTAGAAAATTCATTACCTGTTACTTTTCCAAGTGATGTACCATATTGTGCCACTCCCTGGTCATTGGAAATCAATTGAGCTGCATGATCTGTACTACCTGCACTATAACGATTACCGATGAGACCATTGACGTATTTTAAATCAGTACCGGATGGATACGCGACAGTTACTTTTTCAAATAAAATATTCTGAAAACTCAGTCCATTACTACCGCTCGAATTATTAGCATGCGTAGTAAACCATTTATAACCATTGTGATAAATTGCTGTATCAGAAGATGAAGAAGGGGCATGAGTACCGTTGCCTCCGGTGATGTATGATAAAGAACTTGTATTGAAACCAGTTGGAAAAGAACTTGTGATATCTGCCGCTGTTATATTTACACCTTTTAACAAAATAGAGTTACCGGATACTCCAATTTGTGTACTGAAATTACTTGGCGTTACACCTTGAATCGTAAGATTAGCTTTGGCTGCACCGCTGCCGATAATGATTCCGTCTTTATCATTTTCCATCGAAATATTTCCGATGGTAATAACACCTGATTGTGGTGAAACGTTACTATTGATCGCGTTCAATAAACCTTCCCTTGTAGTTATTTGAGTTTGAGCTTGAACATTACTTGTCAACATAAGCAATACGGTTGACAAAAAGATAGTTGTAAGCGAAATTTGAGACAAATGCCTCATTTTTTGTGTTGTATTTTTTTCCATTGTAGTGGTGATTGTAATAAAGAGTGATTTTTTAACGTTGAGACGACACAACGGAAATACGCCTTTGGTTACGTATTTACAAACAGCATTGTCCCAATTGCAAAACGGGAAATTGATATTTTCAAGGGCGAAGCCTACCGCCTGCCCGTACCAGCTTCGGTATATTTTTCTCGTTGAATTTTCATTGTTGAAACTGTTTCTTATTCCAGCAGAGTTAAGAAATGTTCCTTCAGAAAAAAGAAAATCTCGTTTGAAAAAATAAGCATTTTTCCCTTTATCGTTATAATCGGGCAAGAGTATTTAGAAAATTTCCGGAAAGTATTGAAATTATATCACCTTTATTTATCCTCTCCAAAATTTCAAAAGAAACCTTTCGTACTTTTCATGCCTTCCATATTAAAAATTTTTTATCACGAAAAACACAAAAGATAGTTTTTTTAACGCGAAAGACGCGAAAAAGACGCGAAATAACGCGAAATTCTTGTTTTCGCGTTCTTTCGCGAAACATTCGCGTCTTTCGCGTTTAAAATCCCCCGATCAAACGCCGCTGGAAAGGTTGCGGAAGACAGAAAACTCCGATCAAGTGCCACTGGAAAGCCTGCGGAAGGGAGAAAACTCCGATCAAGTGCCACTAGAAAGCCTGCGGAAATGAAAAAGACGTTTTCAGCAGTTGCTGAAAGTCTGCGGAAGACAGAAAGTCGTTTCCGGCGGTTGCCGGAAGTCTGCGGAAGACAGAAAATCGTTTCCGGCGGTTGCCGGAAGGTTGCAGAAATGAGAAAATAACCGTTCGCGAAGCAATTTTTGAACGCGAAAGACGCGAATGTTTCGCGAAAAGAACGCAAAAAATAAGAATTTCGCGATGTTTTGCGTCATTTTCGTGTGTTTCGCGTTCAAAAATCTGCGTTGTCTGCGTGTTTATTCAAAACAATATAAGGAAAGAATGATGATGAAGTTTGTGTTTTATTTTGTGTTGGTGTTTGTGTTGAGCGTTTATGCGGCGGCGTTTCAGACGGGTTATGCGGAGACGAGGGTTGTTGTTCCGAAGGTGAATCATCGGGTGGAACCGGTCGGGATTGAAAACGATAAGCCGGTGTTTCG
>JAIRWK010000107.1 GCA_031268995.1 Planctomycetaceae bacterium | reverse complement strand
CTATGTCTTTTTCTAACAGTCGGAAGTAGCCAATACAGGAGAGATTGGCATAATGAGATTTTTTTATTATTACCGGCTTTGGTAATACTGTTTATCTTTTCGAGTCAAAAAGGTATTGGAGTTCATTCTCGTTATTTAATTCCGATGTTACCTTTTTTATTTATTTGGGCAAGTAAAATCGCATTAGTATTTCGAGACAGTCAAAAAAAGTTATTGAGCTGTTGTGTTATTGCTTTTTTGACATGGTCAATTGGAAGCACAATGTCCTATTTTCCACATGAAATACCCTATTGCAATGAATTGATTGGCGGGACCAAAAATGCCTATAAATATTTTGCAAAAAGTGATTCTTCTTGGGGACAAGATTTGTTGTTTCTTAAAAAGTGGTTGAACGAACATCCTGAAGTTTCGAATATGTGCATTGCGCATTGTGGTCCGTTTGATCCGCGATTAGTTGGATTGGAATTTATACCTCCGCTGGTTGGACGCAATGGTAAGAAACCATTTGAGGAGTTACCTGAAAAATTGCTGGGACCGCGACCTGGTTGGTATGCGGTTGATGTTTGTTTTTTAATCGGGGGAGACCCGCTATCGGCAGCAGATGGCAAGGGAGGTTGGATAGAACCATCAAGCAAAACCGGATACGATCTTTCGTATTTTCAAAAAATTGAACCCGTCGCCAGAGCCGGATATACAATTTATATTTATCACATTCCTTGAATATACTGTAGCTACGATGAAATTCATTTTTTTAAGACAGGATAACTGGATAACAGGATTGTCAGGATATAATAAAATCCTGTATATCCTGCTATCCTGTTAAATCCTGTCAAAAAAATGAAAACTGAATTTCATAGTGCTGTGAGTATAACGTAACTGCACTACTACCCATGAACAATCGCCCGCATCATTGCGATTACGTATTCAGCTTCGTGAATTTTAAAACCAGTTTGAGTACTTTGATTTTGAGATAAAGTTTTCTTTTGATTTCGATACTCGGCTACTGTTTTACTCCTTTTGTTTTCTGTCATACCGTAGCCGGTAGGCGATAGGCTTCGCCCTTGAACAACCGCTTCACGTTGTTGCGATTGCCTAACGCTCTGCGTTGTAGGTTTACCGCAACTTCAGGAATTTTAAAACAGCTTCAGTATAATGGATTTACGCAAATTTTTACTACGTGAATACTCAATATACCGAAGCCTGTCGCCCGTACCGGCTTCGGTATATTCTGCGAATTTTTATTTTTCTTTTGCACGTTGAATCCATGTGTCATCGCCGTAAACTCCGGCTTGGGAGAAATCAAACGGGACAAAATTGATTTCTTTGGCGGGAGAATTTTCATGTAAACGGAAATCTCTTTGAGCAACATTTACAAACTTCGGATCAGCGACAATTCCACCAACATCCTTGCCCATTTCAAGCCAATCTTTGTGCGTCTTGTTTTTAAATTGCACATTACCCGTCACGTTCCACCAAAGATTTGAACCGTAATCAACACGGGCTTGTTCCGCGCGATAACCAATCGCGTTGCCTTGATCCCAATAAATAATATTGTTCTCAAACGTCAACGAACGATGCGGTTCAACCCGCGTTACCGCGATTTGATGCGGACGGCTAAATGCTAAAATGTTGTTGCGAATCACGTTGTTTTTGCCGTAATGTTGATGAAACGAACCGTCGGTCGTGTCATAAACAAGATTATTTTCCATTAAAATTCCTTCAGAACCTTCATCGGTGTAAAGCCCCCAACCGCCGTAAGCGTAAGATTTCACGTTGAAAATCACGTTATTGCAAACCCGCGTTCCGTGCGATGTTCCCAACGTATAAACGCCGCCCATGTCCGCCATCGCTCCTTGCCCGATGTCGTGAATGCGGTTAAATTCGATGACGTTTCGGAACGCAACACCGCCTTGATAACCCCAAGTCCAACCAGCGGAAATGCCCGTGTAATAAAAATCGCCAATATCGTTGTGCGTAACATGGTTGTCTTCTGTATTGTTGCCAATCCAAACCGCGACAGCGCAAGCGTACAATCTGCCGCCACGTTGAATAATACAGTTATCGACAACGTTTCCGGTCGTTTTTCCAACACCGCCGATTCGAATTCCGCCCGCGCCAAGATTCGTCAACGCGCAATGTTTAATACGGCAACCGTGCGAATTTTTCAGCCAGATTCCATACTCGCCGATGTTGTTCAATTCACAATCGATAAACGAAATATTGCGCGCCGTGTCCACATCGATTGCCGCATCCGCCCAAAACGCGGCTTGTTGCGGGTCAATTTGTATCGGTCCCGACAACTTAAGATCGCCCGTGATTTCTTGCGGTAAATTCGCTTTTTGCATCACGTTGATTCGACGCGACGAATCGGTTTCGGCAAACGTGATTTTCTCAAAACGAATATTATGAACCGCTGCTTCTTTTTTTCCATGTATCAACAATAATTGACTCATGCCGTTTCGCGGAACGACAAATTTACTCGCCGCAATTGTTTCGTTTGGCAACGGACGATAATAAATTTTGCGATTCACTCCGTCATAAAACCATTCGCCCGTCACGTCGAATCCGGCACGCACATTCTCAAAATAATAGAGCGACGTGTTCCGCCAAGGATTCCAATGTTTCATCGGTTCGCCTTGCATTTTGAGGAGATTTTGTTCCGCGTCGAACGCGAGCGGAATCCGTTTCGTAACGTCCCAATGATGATGGACAATGAATTGTGCGAACCGCAGTTCTCCCTTCGAGATATTTTTCAAAAAACCCAAATCGTCAGCATTGCCAACGATAGATTGTTCGGTGAATGTCGGCTTCGGATCTTTTTGAGTAATCGGCACGCCTTGCCGTATTTCTTTCGGTTTGAAAAATCCTGCGTTCGGATAACGAGATCGAACCGCTCGTCGTCCGTTGACAAAGAGTTGTTCAAAGTAAAGCGGTTGCCCGTTGACTTGTGGAATATCAGCAATCCAAACGCCGTTTCCTTCGTCTCGCCAACCAGTCAAAGCATTCAAATCACCTTGTTGAGAAATCGTGAGTCCACCGCTCACAACCGTTTGATTTCCTTCGCCAACATACGACACCGGATTCTCTGCCGTACCAGAATCCTCCGATTCAAACCGCAACGGCTCCGTCAATTCAAACGTTCCGGCGGCAAGATGCACAACATGTCGCTCGTTATTCGTTTTTTGTTTCGCAATACGCACGGCACTGCTCGCTTTGGCAATCGTGGCAAACGGCTTTTCTTTCGAGCCGGAATTGCTATCGTTGCCCAATGGCGAAACATACCATTCGCCGCCCAAAACTATTGAAGAACAAATTACTGTTGTCAAAAAAAAGAAGAAAAGTTTTTTCATTATTTTACCTCGTAAAATTATACTCAAGTTATACCGTAGCCGGTAGGACGATAGGCTTCGTTCTACCGGCTACGGTATAATTTCATGGAAACTACGGTATAAACTGTTCAATTGCCTTTTCCCGAACAACACTTGCCCAAGGATAAAGAACAAAGAATAACGTAATGTTGGCAAAAAACAATCGCCAACACCGAAAAGCGGTCGATACATAGCCAAAAATGATCGGTACATACCGAAAAGTGGTAAGTATGCATTGAAAAGCGGTTATACCGAAGCCGGTATGAACGGTAGGCTTCACCCCATAGGTATTAAGTTAAGGGGTTAAGTTATTTGTAATCCAATGGTTATCGTTTGTTTGCGAAATTCGTTTTCATTCATGCTACCAACGAATTTGCCCCAACTTTGTCCGTGATTTGTTATCGATTCGCCCTATTTGCCCTATTTTGCTCTAATATTTTCCGATAAACTTGTAAATAGCCACACATCACCTGACGTTTTGTTGAAACAACTATTTGAAAATTAAAAACTTAAACCCTTAACTTAATACCTATG
>JAIRWK010000103.1 GCA_031268995.1 Planctomycetaceae bacterium | reverse complement strand
CTATGTCTTTTTCTAACAGTCGGAAGTAGCCAATACAGGAGAGATTGGCATAATGAGATTTTTTTATTATTACCGGCTTTGGTAATACTGTTTATCTTTTCGAGTCAAAAAGGTATTGGGGTTCATTCTCGTTATACCGTAGCCGGTAGGGCGGTAGGCTTCGCCCTTGAACAACCGCTTCACGTTGTTGCGATTGCGTATTCAGATTTCGGAAATTTAAAGTAACTTCAGCGTACCATAAAATCTGATTTGCGATCATCTCTCAAAAATTGCGTCATCTGCGTGCTAATTTTCTAAACGGATAAAGCGGGTATTGTCAAGTTATGAAATTCTGTAACAATTTTGATATTGAAATTAAGGAGAGCTTCTGGAGTTGTGTGTAGTTTGCTCAAGCTGTTTTAAAGCTGGACACGCGAGTGTATACCGTAGCCGGTATGGGTGGTAGGCTTCGCCCATGAACAACCGCTTCGCGATGCTACGCTTGTGTGTCCAGCTTCGGGAATTTCAAACAGCTTGAATATAACAACGTGAAGTGGTTGTTCAAGGGCGAAACCTATCGCCTTACCGGCTACGGTATATTTTTTCACTAATTTTTGTAACAAATTATTTTATGAGTCAAGACACTACAAATGGGGCAGGTCAAACCCGTCGAGTGGTATTAAAGATTTCGGGCGAATGTTTTTGTCTTCCGAATGAACGTGGTATTTCGATGGAGTCGGTGTCGTTGCTTGCGAGTCAGGTGGCGGCGGTTGCCCGCAAGGGGATTCAAATTGCGGTGGTGATGGGCGGCGGCAATATTTTACGCGGCGGGCAATTCAAAGCCGTAAACACCGGCATCCAAGAATCAACAGCACATTATATGGGGATGCTCGCAACCGTAATAAACGGGTTGGCGTTGCAAGACGCGATTGAGTTGGTTGGTCAACCGACTCGTTTGATGAGTGCGTTTTCAATGGATGTTGTTGCGGAGACGTATATTAGGCGGCGTGCGGTTCGGCATTTGGAGAAGGGGCGAATTATTTTGTTGGCGGGCGGCACGGGCAGTCCTTTTGTTACAACCGACACCGCTGCGGCACAACGCGCGCTTGAACTGAGTGCGGATGTGTTGCTCAAGGCGACGAAGGTTGACGGTGTTTACAGCGACGATCCGGAAAGAAATCCGCAAGCTGTTTTTTATCCAGAGATACCATACGAAGATGTTTTAAAGCAAAATTTGCGAATAATGGACAAAGAATCAATCGCCAAATGCGCCGAACACAAAATGCCAATAATGATTTTCAACTTCAGAAGCAAAGGAAACCTAGAACGCGCAATAATGGGAGAACGCGTCGGTACTTTAATCAGCTAAATACCGTAAATACATACAATTAAAACTTGTAAAACAATTTTGTAAAATATTTTTTGACATCATTTTTTGAAGAAGGGCTGTACGACACCCCCCTCTTGACTGTTTCTGCAAATCGGATAGATTGTTCCGTCGTTAATCGGGGGCACCGTGCTTCTGATATGTCCCAATGGATGTGTATCCAGATGGGTGATTTTCACACTAACACAGGAGATTGTTATGAAATTACATTTTCGCCTTGTTTTCGCGCTTTTGGTAGGCTATATTGCCTTTTCAGCCATACAGACGGCTTATGCTCAGTCTGTTCAGAATTTGTCTGCTACGGCAAATGGACCAATATACGTGAATGTAACGTGGACCGGGAGTATTCACTCCTATAAGGTATATGCGAATGAAGCGTTGAAAACTTCAGGCGTAGTCCTGCCCGGTGATAGCGGTATTAACCATTCCGCTTCTTTCCTCACTACTCCCAGTACTTCGCATAATGTTAAGGTTTATGGTTATGATAAATATGGGAGTCTGACAGGCACAGCTACGACTTATGTGAACACGCCAACGAATGTACCATCCGGGGTCACGGCAAGTAATTGGGGCACGGGGCAAGTGAAGGTTCGTTGGAATTCCATGTACATGATGACCACCTATAAGGTCTATCGGTCCAGCGACAATGGTGTAACGTGGATTACGTCATATTCTGGTCCGGGAAATTTAAGTGCTGAAGAGCTAGATAAACGCTCGGCAATATTTTCATGTCCCGCAGGTCAGTACAAGTTTGCTGTAACTTCAGCAAGCAACACCACCACTGAGTCTAGTAAGTCTGCACCTGCAGATTTAAACGTACAATAATGAACGACACGCGAAACAAAGGAAGCCGGATTTTATCTGACTTTCTTTGTTTTGTGTTGATTTGGATTTGCCTGTCTTTTCCTATTAGGCATTATTGCTACAATCGTTCTAATGGTTTGTTTATCTTATTGCGGACCCAAAATTCTTTGCGGAATTATTTTGTTTTGCCCGATTGCTAGTGTATCATACCGTGGCCGCTATGGGTGATAAGTTTTGCCCAAGAACAACCGCTTCGTGATACCTACGTTTGCGTGTCCGGTTTTTAAACGGCTTGGGTATATATTGTGCATGGTGTTTCCGTCAGTACTAACTAAACAGGATAAAACAATGATAGATGTATTTCAAAATCCTTTCTCCGGTTCTTATTTTCAGTCGGCACAAAAAAACACTGGCGTTGCTGATTTGCCTAGAGTTGCGAACAGTAATCAATCTTCACCTTCCATCTCTTCATCATGGAACACCAAAGATGAATATGTTTCGTCTGTATCGTCTGCTTCGCAATCTTCTGGAGCATATAAGCGTTCCTCT
>JAIRWK010000058.1 GCA_031268995.1 Planctomycetaceae bacterium | reverse complement strand
AGTTTCCGGCGGTTTCCGTACCAAAAAAGGCGCATCCGCATTCGCCAGAATCAGCTCCGTCTTGAACTCCGCATGCAAACAAGCAAAAAATGTTACAAATGTCATAAAAAACGTATTCGACAAACCAAATAAATCCCCACTGAACGACTGAATAGTTACAAGTTTTTTAAATTCTTTCTCCCCTTTTCATGTCTTTCGTGTTAAAAAATTCCCCTTTCGCTGCAAATAAAGATAAAATCCAAAATGTTTTTTTGTCATTTTTGTTTTTATTTTATTTTTTGGGTTTGCATGGTTTTTTTAATGATTTTAATTAATTCGTCGTGGAAAATTGGTTTTGCGGCGAAGTTGTTGCAACCGGCTATTTGGGATTTTTCTTTGCATTCTAAAGAATTGTCTGCTGTAACTGCGATAATTTGACCTTTGTATCCATTGTCCCGCAACCTTCGTACCACCGAATAACCATCCTCCAACGGTAAACCAATATCCATCAAAATTACATCATAATCTTCGCTCGACGCAAAATTATACGCCGTTTCGCCGCTCTCCGCGTAGGTAACATTTGCGCCGGCTCTGGACAAAAATAAACCCAAAAGCCGCCGTAACTCCTCACAATCCTCAACCAATAACACCCGATGACCCAAAAGTTCACCGCAACTATTGTGAACGTTAGTTGAATTATCGCTTTGTGAAGTTGCGTTTGCGTGTTCGGTCTCGGAAATTTTAGAACAACTTGAACGTAAATCACTGTTGACAACTTCCGCCGCGTCAACATTCGCCGCACCAATATTTGACTCCGCCGCCTTGTCAAATAAATCAGAAATAAACTCAATCCCGTCTTCCAACTTGACCGGCAACAAAAAAGAAAAAATAGCTCCGCCGTCGGGATTGTTCCCAACATTTATTTTGCCGCCAAGATATTCTGCCGTCCTTTTCGCAATCGCCAATCCTAATCCCGTTCCGCCGAACCGTTGTTTGATTGTCGAGTCTGCTTGTTGGTAGGGCAAGAATAATCGCGGTAAATCATCCATCAATTCAGGCGAAATCCCAATGCCGCTATCACAAATACTAATTTTGAAAATTCCCTTTATATTGATGTCGGCATGAGCAGTAGATTTTAGCATCAAACAATCGTTTTGCGACGTTGTGTTTGCGTGTTCAGTTTCGGGATTTTTAAAACAACTTGAGTATGTAAAATTTGTGTCGAGTGAATTATCATTTTGCCAAGACAAAATTATTCTAACTCCGCCGGTTGATGTAAATTTTATGGCGTTGCTGATGAGGTTGATCAATATTTGCCGAACACGGACTGCATTCATGACAATAGTTCGTGGAATCGGCGTGTTGTAAACGGCGGTCAAAAATAATCCCTTGCTAGCCGCCGTATTTGCAAATAGCCGGTAAACACCGCGAATCAAATGCGAAACTTCCGTCCGCTTACTTTTCACCGCCGACTTGCCAACCCTATTGCCGGAAAAATTATCAGGCGCATCAGCTGCAAGTAATTCCTCTATAATTTGCAATAAATAATCAGAATTATCAAGAATAATATTTGCGGTGCTGCGGCATTCTTGCAAATCGGTCGCTTGTCCGGCAATAAATTCGGCGTATCCCAAAATCGCCGCCAACGGAGTTTTAAGCTCATGAGCAACACGCGACAAAATCGTCATCTTCGTTCCCGCTTCTAAATTCGAATCAGAAAATTTATCACTATTTTGTGTTGAGTGATTGAGAGTGTTTTTATTTTGCATTTGATCGGTGTAATTTTTTTGAAGGGGATAAGGGACATGAGGAACACAAAGGACAGTGGAGAATTTCTAAAAATTAATTTTATACTCAAGTTGTTTTGAAATTCCCGAAGCGGAACACGCAAGCGAAACAACGTGAAGCGGTTGCTCAAGGGCGAAGCCTATACGGTATATTTCGAATTCGGTCGATTGTCATCGACTGAATTCGAAATAACTTGTTTTTGGCAAATAGTATTTTTAGAAACTCCCTGTATAATATACCAGAATTGTACTAAATTTCCAGAAGTTATGGTATTCGTCTCACTAACCCAAAGAAAAAACTAATGAAAATATTTTTTGACATGCCGATTGAATTTCAAATTGGATTGATAGTTGCTGTTGTGTTTTTGGTTTTGGCTTTGCTTTTGATGTTGTGCAAGCGGGGAGTTGCGATGCAAGCGGCGTTATTGATTTCGTTTTTATCGTATTTGATTTTTTTCCGTTGTCCTGGGCTGGATTTAATTTCGCATGTTGTAGCAACGGTGTTTGTGTATGTTTTGATTTGGTTATTTTTGGTCAATCAATTTATCGCAGCACTAGCAAAAGAACAACTGAAAAAAGAATGGAAACTTTACAATTCAGATTATAAATCGGTTCCAATTGATCCGCGTGAATTTACGTGGCTTGATCTTGATTACTATGATACGAAACAGCGTGAGTTGGAGTTATTTGGTTTTCAAAAAGTCGATGACACTGAATTTTTGTCTCAAACAGATGCCTTTCCCGAAACGCGAACATTCAGCCGAACATTAACCAATTCCCAACGCAATATCGAAGCAGACATCACTCAAACCCGTATTGTCAAACCAAAAAATATATTTGAACGGTCAATTGATAACGGGGTTATTAGTTTTTCGTCGGAGTTTTCTGATGGTACATGTCTCGAAACAAACAATACTCGCGGGATCGTTCCTATTATGGAAATCAACGGTATTGTAATGCAGGCGTTTGAACCAACAATATCGATTGAAAAATTACTTGATATTCATGAAAAAAAAATCGAAGCAATTTGTAATTCAAAAAAAGTTAATGTTGTAATCCATCAAAACGCTTATGAAGTGTCAACGGCAGCTGAACGGAAATTTATTTTGTTTTGTAAGGATCGGAAGGAAAAAGGCGGATATGTTGAATTTGAAAATAATATTGATCTTTTAACCAACGGAAACGAAGAGAACAAAGATGGAGCAAAAGCCTACCTCGATGAATACGCCAAACAAGCCCGAAAACGAAAACAAAAAAACGAATAATTACACCAACTACGGCATAGCAACGAATTTTTTTTACACGAAAAGCACAAAAATTACAAAAGACACGAAAAGGGAGTTTTAAAGAAACATTTCGTGATTGTGCTTTTCGTGCCTTTCGTGTAAAAAATTAAAAGTGGTGTTTTTTTGAAAATTTCCTATTGACACAGATCGGCGAAAAAATTACTATACGCAATGTTCTTTTTTGGCTGTTGCCCATAACAACTCTCACAAAAAAAACGCCTCATATACCAAACAAACGTAAATTAAATCATGCACAGACATCCATTTTCAAACTCAAGCAATTTGGACATAAACGCTATTGATATTGCAGACCACCGAACTAGACCGTCAAATAACGCCGCGTCCCAAGAATCCGCAAGCCGTGTTCCAATAATACTTCGCGCCGACGGGTTGGTTAAAATTTACGGTAAACGGCGTGTTGTCGACGGCGTATCTTTTTATGTTAATAAAGGTGAAATTGTTGGATTATTGGGTCCGAACGGTGCGGGCAAAACGACGAGTTTTCGGATGGTTTGCGGGTTGATTAGTTCAAACGGCGGTATTGTTCATTTGGGACCGCATGACATTACAAATTGGCCCATGTACCGCCGAAGCCGTGATGGCGGCATGGGATATTTGCCCCAAGATAAAAGCGTATTCCAAAAATTAAGCGTACAAAATAATTTGCTCGCCGTAATGGAAATGCTCGGTTTGCGCCGACAAGATCGTATTGCGAGTTGCAACGAGTTGCTTGAAAAATTCAAACTGGTTCATTTGCGTCGTAACATGGGCGGTAGTTTGTCCGGCGGTGAAAAACGCCGTTTGGAAATTGCACGCGCGCTTGTGTCAAAACCAAAAATCATTTTGCTCGACGAACCATTTGCCGCCGTCGATCCTCTCACCGTAAAAAGCATACAGGAAATCATAAGACAACTCTCAAACGAAGGAATCTCCGTTCTCATCACCGACCACTCCGTACAAGATACATTGCAAATCACACATCGCAGCTACGTAATACGTGCAGGTCAAGTTCTTTGTCAAGGCACTCCCGAAGAAGTTTTGAGCAACGCCGATGCGAGAGAATCTTACTTCGGAGACCACGTTACCGTCGGACAAATTCAATCAACCTCTCTACACACAAATAATACCAATGACACAAATAACAACGAAAATAATAACACAAAAAACAACAACATATTTTTTAATAACAACAATTCCCACAACTCACATCACACAAATAATTTTCAAAACCGCCCGCAATCACACGATTCCGATTCAACTATAATAATTTCCGAAAAAAGAATTACCGATTCGCACGGCACGCGGAGCGGTGTTGTCAAAAATAGAAATTCTTTTGAAGACCCATCAACTGTAATTTTGCCCAACGAAAGAAATTATTCATCCAGACCGCAAGTAATCCAAAAAGAAATCAATCACAGATCAAGACGAATTGAATCGGGTTATGAAGTTGAAAATGTGCAAGACGAAACGGTTACACCTCATCGTGTTGACATGCAATCATCCATCTTAAATAACAACACAAACTCAACACGCCCCGCAACACGCCGACTCGTCCCATCATCATCGTCCGTCATACTCCCATCAAACCAATTCCCCGCAGCCGACCGACCACCAACAAATCAAACAACACAAAACCATCAGTCAAAACAAAACTCAAACCCATCCGCGTCAGGAATAATGCGTGTACTAGGCGCAATGTTTTTTGGAAAAAATAGCTGAATGGAATTTCCCCAAACCTCATTTTCACCTAAAATTTTTAACAAAACAACCTCAGTATACTCAAGCTGTTTTGAAATTCCCGAAGCTGAACACGCAAGCGCAACAACGTGAAGCGGTTGTTCAGGGGCGAAGCCTATCGGCTACGGTATAGCATTTAAAATTTCCTAACTTGAACACGATATATCTTGCAAGTCAATCACCGCGTCGGCGTGAAATTCTAACGGCGGCGGGGTTACGTTTTAATATTTTACCGCCTGACGAAGGAGTTGAGGACAACCGTGTTGACGATGAATCGCCGGATCAATATGCATGCAGAATGGCTGTACAAAAAGCGTGCAATGTTGCCGGAAAAATTGAGTACGGATGTGTTATTGCGTGTGATACGGTGGTGTGTTGTGAGGGTGAAATGTTGGGCAAACCTGTTGACAAAAACGATGCAAGACGAATGCTAAAACTACTACGCGGCAAAACCCACCAAGTAATAAGCGGTCTTTGCATCCTCATTAAACAAACCAATAAACCCGACCAACAAAATATCACCTCCGAACAAACAGAACTCGTCATGCAAAAAATTTCCGATTCGGAAATTGAAACATACCTCGACGGAAATTCTTGGAAAGGCAAAGCCGGAGCATTCGGCTACCAAGATAATAATTCATGGGTTAAAATATTGGAAGGAAACGAATCAAATGTAGTAGGTCTGCCAATAGAACGACTAATTCTAATGCTACAGCAGACAACTTATTGACCGTAGTTACCGAAGCCGGTATGGGCGGTAGGTTTCGCCCCTTAACAACCGCTTCGCGATGTTACACTTGCGTGTTCAGCTTCAAGAATTTCAAAACAGCTGAGTATAAACACCGCGAAGACGAAAAAGCGGAAAGGATATTTTTAAAATGTTAGATAGAAAATTTATTATTGATAATGTTGACGCAGTTAAATTGAATTGTGAGCGTCGGTTTGTTAGGGCGGATGTTGACCGTTTTGTTAGTTTGGAGGCGGAGCGGAAGCAGTTGCAAAATGAGCTTGAACAATTGCAATCTGAAGCAAACGCGACCGCAAAACAAATCGGTCAAGCGGCGAACGCCGAAGAACGCGATGCCAAAAAAGAAATCGGTCGACAATTACGCGAACAAGTAGATACTGTTCGCACAAAATTGGATGGACTTGAATCTGAAATTGACGCGGTTCAAAGAACAATTCCAAACATGACTCACCCGTCCGCGCCAATCGGAGCAGACGATCAATCTAATTTGCCGTTGACAAATGGTAAAACTCCCGTGCCGACGTATGATTTTAAGGCGATTGATCATGTGGAGCTTGGAGAAAGTCTTGATTTGATAGATTTTGAGTCCGGTGCGCGGGTTGCCGGTGCGGGTTTTTATTTTCTCAAAAACGATGCCGTGTTGCTTGAGTTGGCATTGCAACAATACGCACTTGAACTTTTAATCGCTGCAAAATTTATCCCGACATCGACACCTGATCTTGCCCGCAATTCCATATTGCAAGGCACCGGCTACATACCGCGCGGCAATGAAACGCAGATATATAGTATTGACGGAACTGATTTGAGTTTAGTTGCGACTGCGGAGATTCCGCTTGGCGGTTTGTTTGCGAACCAGACGGTTGACGCGGAGCAATTACCGTTACGATATTGTGGAATTTCGCATTGTTTTCGTACCGAAGCCGGAGCGGCGGGGCGTGCTTCACGCGGGTTATATAGAGTGCATCAATTTACAAAAGTTGAGATGTTCGCGTTCACGTTGCCCGAACAAAGCGAGTCAATGCATCAAGAAATGTTGGAGATGGAATGCAAGATTTTTGACGGACTTGAAATCCCGTATCGTGTTGTTGACACGGCAACGGGTGATCTTGGCGGACCCGCATATCGTAAATTTGACTTGGAAGCATGGATGCCCGGACGCGGAAATAACGGCGAATACGGCGAAGTTACAAGTACTTCCAATTGTACAGATTACCAAGCACGCCGCCTAAACGCAAGATACCGAACAAAAGGCGAAAAAGGAACAAAATTTCTACACACACTAAACGGAACCGCAATTGCAATCAGTAGAGCATTGATCGCAATCATGGAAATCCACCAAAACCAAGATAAATCAATCAACGTCCCAAAAGTATTGCAAAAATACGTAGGAAAAAAAATTATAAGAAAATTATAAAAATCTTAATCAATCGGTGGTATACTGTAGCCGGTAGGGCGATAGGCTTCGCCCTTGAACAATCGCTTCACGTTGTTGCGCTTGCGTGTTCAGCTTCGGGAATTTCAAAACAGCTTGAGTATACAGTATATAAATATTATAATATATGGACGGATTTAATGAAACGATAATTGCGTGCGGTTCGGCTTATGGTGCTTCGGTTAGGTCTGTTATTCGATTGAGTGGCAAAAATTCCTTGGCGGTGTTGCGTCGTTTTTTTGAACCTGTTGCGTTGCCGAATTCGCAGCCGTATATTCTTGACGGCAATTTAACAATCTGGGGCGAACGGCGAAAAATTCCATCAACTCTGTACTATTGGTCTGACGGTCACGGATACACGGGTGAGGAATCTGTTGAGTTGCATACGGTTGGTTCTCCGCCGGTGATTGAGGCATTGATTGATGTTGTTTGTGCTAGCGGTCTTGTTCGGTTGGCGAAGTGCGGCGAGTTTACGTTGCGAGCGTTTTTGAATGGGCGAATTGATTTAACGCAAGCCGAAGCTGTGTTAGGAGTAATTGATGCCGAATCAAAACAGTCTCTTGAATCTGCGCTACAACAATTAGCCGGCGGCGTAACTATTCCGCTTGCGGGAATTCGCGAAATGTTGTTCAACACTCTCGTGCAATTGGAAGCCGGATTCGATTTTTCCGACGAAGATATTGAATTTATTTCCAACGGCGAAGTCCGGCAAATTATGTCAAATGCGATGGTTGAAATTGAGCGATTACGGCGGCAGATTGGCGCGCGTGAAGTTGCGGGTGAGCGTCCAAAAGTAGTGTTGGCGGGTTTGCCCAACGCAGGTAAAAGTTCATTATTCAACCGCTTGCTCAATAAAAATTTTGCAATCGTATCCGACCAAGCCGGAACAACCCGCGATTACCTCGAAGCAAATATCACTTTCGACGGCATCGAATGCCAACTAATTGATACCGCTGGTATCGCAGATAATTGTAACAATAATTCAAGCCCACAAAATACCGGCGAAGTTGTCGAAACACTTGCACAAAATCATTCGCACAAAATGATCAATTTGGCAGATGTAATAATTTTTTGTGTCGATTCGGACAAACCGGATTTGAATAATATTGAATTCGATTTATTTGATGAAGAAGTTCGTGAATGTTTGATAGTTGTGTTTACGAAATATGATTTATTGAAAGACGCTTTATCTCTGTCTCAATTAAGAACTTGCCAAAATAAAAACAAAAATATCAATTCAAACATTACGTCAAATAAACTTGCGCAATTCAACGAATCTCAAAACGGTTTTGATATATGTCGAGATTTTGTTTTTGTGTCGTCGAAAAGCGGATATGGGGTTGATGATTTATGTAGCAAGGTCGGATTAAAATTGCAAACTTACAACGGCAACAATACAATCATCAGCACCGCGAGCCGTTGCCGTGAAGCAATTCATGCCGCATACAACGCACTCAATCGCGCAATAAATTTACAAATTCAAGATGACTCGTTAATCGCCGCCGAAATTCGCGCAACGATAAATTCGCTTGGTCTTATTGACGGAACGATTCACACGGAAGACATTCTCGACAGAATTTTCGAGCGGTTCTGTATCGGTAAATAGTCGATATACCGTAGCCGGTAGGGCGATAGGCTTCGCCCTTGAACAACCGCTTCACGTTGTTGCGCTTGCGTGTTCAGCTTCTGGAATTTTAAAGTGGCTTCAGTATACATACTAAGGCATTGCCCCAAAAGAAATGACCATTAATGCTCAAAACGGTTTTACCTTAGGTGATTCTAAGGTACTCATGTTACGCACCTGGGTAAAAATTGGGCGAAAATACACATCAAAATGGGACTTTTTGTGTAAAAATGCCCTAAAAACGGCTGAAAGCGGTTGGGTTTAGGTCGAATAGAAAGACTAGGGCAAGACTGGATTTGGGCTCTGCGTAACATGAGTCAGTAATATGAATTTGCTTCAACTTCAATACAGTCTGAAGTTCATAAAGCGTGATAAGGGGACTACTAAGGCTCTGAAACACAAAACTAATAAGGAAATCAAACGCCCTATACTGAAGCTACTTTAAAATTCCTGAAGCTGAACACGTAAGCGTAACAACGTGAAGCAGTTGTTCAAGGGCGAAGCCTATCGCCCTACCAGCTACGGTATAAAACGACGTTTCCGTCGGATAAAACATGTACCGCGAGCAATCTTTGACAATTCATCGCCATCAAAAATCTCTTGAAACAACTGCGAATGTTTGAAATGGGGGGCATAAGCTAAAAATGGATTAAAGGTGTAAAAAAGAAACTAAAAAAAACACATTGTACAAAAAAATACACAACACATCTCCTATACCAATTTCCACTTAACCCCCTAACTTAATACCTATGGGGTTGCCCCTACATCCTCCGCCTCAATTCAATTGTTCGCTATATCAATTTTGACACGGATTGTGTTTAATTAGGTACTCATGTTACGCACCAGCGGTACGTTTGATTTTTGCCGCTCGCGACTCCTATCTTTCCAAGCGTAGGGACAACGCTTGCCGTCGCTCTTATTTTTGGGGCAACCGAAAGGGTTGCCCCCATAGGTATTAAGTTAAGGGCTTAAATCATTTACAAATCAATAGTTATCGTTTGTTTGCGATATTCGTTTTCATTCATGTTACCAACGAATTTACCCCAACTTTGTCCGTGAATTGTTATGGATCCGCCCTATTTGCCCTAAATTTGCTCTAACATTTTCCGATAAACTTGCAAATAGCCACCCATCACCTGA
>JAIRWK010000395.1 GCA_031268995.1 Planctomycetaceae bacterium | reverse complement strand
CCGGTAAGGCGATAGGCTTTGCCCCTGAACAACCGCTTCACGTTGTTGCGTTTGCCTAACGCTCTGCGTTGCAGGTTTACCGCAGCTTCGGGAATTTCAAAACAGCTTGATCAATCAGCTTGATCAATAACGGCAGACCTCGAGCTGCGAAGTATCGGGGGGACTTGGAAAGGCGGCGTTTGTTGTTATACTAAAGCTAGTTCAAAATTCCTGAAGCCGCGGTGAACCTGCAACGCAAAGCGTTGGGCAAACGCAACAACGTGAAGCGGTCGTTCAATGGCGAAGCCTATCGCCCTACCGGCTACGGTATAGAATGTTACGGCTTTTTGGGTGTGTTGGTTTCGTGAGGATTTCGTGATGAGTGATTTGAAAAGTTAAGGGGATATTTTTGAAATGGTTGACAAGGAACAAAAAGTTAAAGAAGAAGCGGTCGAGATGGCGGGTGTAGTTGTGGAGGAAGTTCGAGGAGCGTTCCGTGTGAGGTTGACGGACACGGATCACATTGTCCTATGCCGACTTGCTGGCAAAATGCGTAAGTTCAAAATACGTGTTGTACCCGGTGACAAGGTAACTGTTGAGGTAAGCCCTTACGACATGACACGCGGCAGAATAACATTCCGCGACCGCTAACAAAACACTTTCAAAAACGAGAATATACTCAAGCTGTTTTAAAATTCCTGAAGCCGCGGTAAACCTGCGACGCAGAGCGTTAGGCAAACGCAACAACGTGAAGCGGTTGTTCAGGGGCAAAGCCTATCGCCTTACCGGCTACGGTACGCCATTCTTGACAACAAGCTAATTTTTTTGCCCGCGTAGCTCAACTGGCAGAGCGCAGCATTCGTAATGCTGAGGTTGAGGGTTCAATTCCCCCCGCGGGCTTATCTTTTTACTCACTCATGTTACGCATCGGTGATAACCAGACGTATTTTCCTCGTCCCGTTAGGGACGAAATGTGAGGACATTTCAGACGGTTTATTTTTAATCACATTGTGTTCCTACGCGACACGAAATATGCTTCCTACCAACATTTCGTCCCTAACGGGACGAGGAAAATACGTCTGGTTATCACCGATGCATAACATGAGTCAATAAGATCACGGTCTCTCGACAACAATTGAAATATCCTTTTGGCTTTTTTGGATGTCATATTCAATACCTGATGTTGCAGTTGTACGAAATTTTGGGGCAACCAAATTTTTTTGTACAGGTTGTTTACCAGGTGCAGCTTGCTCTAGTCCCAATGCGTCCGCGATTGCTACTTTGTATTTTCCGGCGGGAATACCTTCGCCGTCTTTAAGCATTCCCATACGAAACGTTCCATCTTTTTTAATATTGGCGGTGAAGGTACTTTTACTATCTTCAAAAACAACTTTCCCAACAGGTAACGGCGCACCATCAGGAAAACTCACCTTGCCTTCCACTTTAATTTGACCACAACCAGTCAAAAATAAAATGAAAAATAAAACAACCCCTCGTAAAATCATAAAATCTTTCATAATCATAAATAAGTAAATTTATACCGAAGCCGGTATGGGCGGTAGGCTTCGCCCATGAACAATCACTTCACGTTGTTGTGCTTACGTGTTCAGCTTCAGGAATTTTAAAACAGCCTGAGTGTTAGGGGTGGTTTTACGCTAGCACACTTCCGGCATTGAGAGTTTCTCCTAGACACTCACAACTTGACACTTTGGTTTTTGGGGAAAATTATTTTTGGGCGATGCCTTATTGTCAAGGCAAAGATGCGGGGTTACCATCGCTTATGTCGGACAAATAACCTAAAATATTAATATTCAACGTTGCCGAAACACTATGAACGGAACCATCACCCAAAAGGAAATTTGCGATACCCGTGTGGCATCCGCCATAACTTGCAATACGAGCATCGTTATGTAAGAATTTAGTTTCAAACTCCACCGTTACCGGATCCATCGGCGACGGCATCACAACCACAACAGTCTCTGTTATGCCAGTTCCGTCATCTGCCCCTTTAGCAATATATGCAGTTTTAGATCCTGTTGTGAAATTTGAATAGCGGGCGTAGTTGTGGGACGCGTAAAAGCCATTGGTCGAAAGATAAGAGCAATCCCAGCCGACTTCGGGATTAGACAGCGGCGAACTACCTTCACAAAGCCCTATTTTCGAGGTCGGAATATATTTTTCTGCAATAAAAAATTGATTACTCAAACCGTCCGCAATACTGTCAAAATTTAACATTGAATACCAATTGTTGATATCTGCCGTACTATTGGCTTGGTGAATTCTAAATGGTCCTGAGTTGTTAGTATTAGAGAGTGGCGAGTTCATAAACATGTTTATAAGAGGTAAGTCCGAGCTGCTAACATCTTGCAAAGTTACAACTGCTGCATAATCGCCGCGCGGTCCCGAAAGAAAGTTGCTACCAGTTAGCGGGCGTGTAATTAGTGATCCGCCGCCGCGGCGAGCAGGGCATCTGTAAATCGAGACAGAACCGAAGGCTTTGCGATCTGCTTCTGTAAGCTTCGCGTCATCCGTACCAGCGGCAGTACCATTCCACCAATCGTTATTCAACGGCGCGGCAAATGATTTTTCAGAACCTTGCACATTTGTTTCAATCTTTTCATATAGAGCAATTTGCTCAATATAAGGATAAAGTAAACCGAGAAAAGAAGTTCTATCAGTCCTGCCAACATGCAACGGCGGAATACCGCCTCGTCCATCATGAAAGTTATGAAGTGCTAAACCGATTTGTTTTAGGTTATTGGAACAACTCATTCGTCTTGCTGCCTCGCGTGCTGCTTGAACTGCGGGTAATAGTAACGCGATCAATGTTCCAACAATCGCTATCACAACCAAAAGCTCAACAAGCGTAAAACCAAGCATTGAGTGTTTGTTGCAAAATTTTAGCCCGTTTGCCCCCCCTTATTTATTTTGCCAAGATTAACATCAAAAATGGCATAAATAGTATAAGAGAGACGGTGAGTGATTTCTGAAATCCGAAAAGTTTTTTTCATTGTTTTAAATTAGTTGTTTGTTTAACCATAATGTGGTTAAAAGGTTAATGTTGACCAAGTGATTACCAAGTCAACAGTTTTTGTCCACCGTAGTAATAAAATTTTAAAACACTATTCAATTTAAATCTTGCTCACAATAATCATCGTTAGAAATTGAATCATGTTCATTTGTAATTTGTGAGTGAGCAATTCAAATGCCAAAAGGAATTTTTGTTGCGACAAAATTGATAAAATATTTGTAATTTTTACACAATGACATTGATGAAATCAGGAATTTATTTTTGGGATAATTATTTTATATTATTATATTTGCGTAAACGATTTTAAGGATTTTTATAGTCGCGTTGGCATTTGGAAAAATTTTTATGGAAACTTACAAATAAAAATTTTTTCTCGGATTTATAACAAATTTGTCATAGAATTTTTACAGGCACAAATGAAAACTAACCTTTAAATTTGCTGGATCAGCTACAAGCCGCCATATTTAACGGCGGCAACCAGCATATTTAACGGCGTTTATTTTTGTCCGACAAAATACAATGGTTGTGGTTGGATTTTTTTGTTGTGTGGTAATTGACAAGAGTAATTTGGTCAGGATAATGTTACTCTGTTTTGTTGGCGGTGGTGTTCACGATTTGTGGATTTGCAACGTGAATTATACCGAAGCCGGTATGGGCGTTGGGCTTCGCCCCTGAACAATCGCTTCACGCTGTTGCGTTTGCGTGTTCAGCTCCATGAATTTTAAAGTAACTTGAGTATAAAAGTGAATTAGAACAAATAATAATGAGGTTTGACTATGAATTTTAATTTTAGAGATTTCCGTGTTCTCGAACTGGTTGGCGTTTTTTTTAGGCGGCGGATTATTACGGTTGGTTGTGTTTGTGTGGTTGGTTTTTGCGTGATGATGTTCTTGAACGCCCAACCCTCAACTCCTGTTCCCGTTAAACCGGATAAACCGGAAGAAAATTCGCTTTATCTTGAACGAATTGCAGAGCTAATTCCCGAGGAACGTGTCTCAATTCAACTCTACGAAAGATGTAATAAAAGTGTTGTCAATATCGATACGCGAACAGTTCGTACATCATTTTTTGGTGAAGTTGATGAACCCGGTGCGGGAAGCGGTGTTGTGATTGATCAAGACGGTTATATCGTTACAAATTCACACGTTATAAGCCAAGCAGACATAATTTTTGTTACGCTTTTCAACGGAGAATCATTTCAAGCGACCGTAGTTGGCGAGGATCCGGTTACGGATATTGCTGTAATCAAAATCACTGCGTCGAAGAATTTGCTTTTTCCCGTCAGAGTGGGCGATTCGTCTAAATTGCTTGTGGGTCAAAAAATATTTGCGATAGGCAATCCGTTTGGGCTTGAGCGGACATTGACCGGCGGTTTGATATCGAGTTTGAACCGCACGATCCCCGGCAGCCTTCCGTCGCGGTCAATTAAAGGTATTATCCAAATTGACGCAGCAATAAATCCGGGTAACTCCGGCGGATTGCTTCTTGACACGCAAGGAAGAATGATCGGCATAAATACCGCAATTGCAAGCCGATCCGGTGGCAGTAATGGTGTTGGTTTTGCGATTCCGTCAAATACGGTGTGGCGAATTGCGCCGCAATTGATTAAAAATGGTGTGGTCAAACGCGGCGAAATAGGAATAGATACAGTGCGAAAAATTGATCAAAGCGGCATTAAAGGTTTGATGTTGATAAAGTTATTGAAAGACGGCGCGGCGGACAAGGCGGGATTGCGTGGTGCGGGTGTGATTGTCGAGCGTTACGGAATGTATGAGCGAATGCGGGTGGATTATTCTACGGCGGACATTATTCTTTCAGTTGACGGTAACAAGGTTGAGCAAGCCGACGATTTCACCGCCGTTATTGACGAACATAAACCCAATGACACGGTCGTACTTGAGGTTTTACGCAAAAACAAACGGATAAATATTTCGGTCAAATTGGAATAGAATTTGCGCAGCTTATTATATACCGAAGCCGGTATGGGCGGTAGGCTTCGCCCATGAACAACCACTTCACGTTGTTGCGCTTGCGTGTTCAGCTTCGGGAATTTTAAAGTAGCTTGAGTGTACTGTGAAAAATGCTCGTGAATGGTTGCAGTATTAAACTACATTGTAGCCGGTATAGTCTTCGATATAACAATTTAGGCTGTGGTTACTTATAATATAGAAATCTTGGAAGAGTCTGAGCTTAGTGCGGATTTGGACGGGCGGATACGGCTATTGCTTATGATCTGTTTTCCCGACTGGTCGGAGATATTTCGTGCGACTCGCACTTGGCACAGTACGGTGCCGTTGTTTTCGGTGATTGCGTACAATGGTGGAGTTGTGGTGGGTCATATTGCGGTTGTTGTGCGGACAATCACGACGACATGGAATTTTCGCTACAACGTGGCAAGCATTCAAGGCGTTTGTGTTGATCCGAATTTTCGCAATTCTGGGATAGCGCATGAGATGTTGCAGATGGTTTTGGACGAGTCGGCGCGGCGTGGTTTTCAATTTGCGATTCTTTATTGCAAGGAGCATTTGGTTTCGTTCTATTGTTCTCAAGGTTGGCGGCTTGCGGACGAGTCGGTTGTGATGTGGAATCAGCGTGATTTACCGATTGCTATGAGATCGAATTGCCCGATGTATTATGAGTTAAGTGATGTCAAGTTGCCCGAAGGACCTCTTGACGTTCACAGCCCATCATGGTAACCTTATACCGAAGCCTATCGCCTTAACGGCTACGGTATAACCAATAAAAACCAATAAAATGACTGACGAAAGGAAATTTCGATTTACAGATGATCAAATTAAACCGCTTGCGTTGGGGCATGGCATTTGTTGTGCTTCGGACATGATTACGGTGGATGGTTTAAAGGTCGGTTTTTTATGCCGAATGGAACCCGAATTTGAAGGCGATAGCGGATGGCGTTTTTTGGCTGGATATGAAACAGATGAATATTTGGCTAACAGGGATAATTTTACCAGTTTTGACGTGAATTGGATTGTGAATTGCGACCCCCAAATTTTGCCCTACCTCAATAAACCTGTCGGCTCAGCATACGGACGCGATCCCACAAAAAGAAAAATTTTCATGAAGATAGATTATTGAGTCTAAAGATGATTTCGCCCGTATTATTGCGGGGGGGGCTTGTAGAGTTTGCAGGAATGCAATAGAATTCTCGACTTCACTATTTCGCGGTGTGATTTGGCTGCGGTTCGTGTTGTTTGGTGTCGTGAGTTTTGTTGACTCTGCGACGTATTCGGTTGTCAAATTTAACGTATTTTGATTGTAAACCAATCACAACAAAAAATGAAAATTACCTGCAAACGTAAAAAGTTTTCGCAAACGTTTCAACTTGTGGCTTCGGTTGTTTCGGCTCGTGATGTTCGTCCAATTCTCCAGAATGTCAAAATAACAGTTGACAAATCCGGCGTTCTCCTACAAGCTACCGACACAGAAATAGGCATCCGTGCTTACGTCGAAGATTGTACCTCTGTAGAAAAAGGCGAAGCAATTCTCCCGACAAAACTCCTCAACAAAATTCTTGTCGAAAGCGACGAAGATGAGCTTGTGATTGAAGGCGATAGTAGTAAAACTGTTGTCAGCGGTTCACGCAGTAAATATACGTTGGTTACGCAACCGGCTGATGAGTTTCCCGATGTGGAAAATTTCGGCGAATCCGCGTATCACGAAATTCCGGCTAACGTGTTCGCCGAAGCAATCCGCCGAACAGCATTTTCAATAGATGCCGACAACGCAAAATATGCGTTGAGCGGTGTGTTTTTTGAGTTGATAGAGGATCGTTTTGCGGCGGTTGCGACAGACGGTCGGCGGCTTGCGTTTCAAGACGGCACGGCAACTTGCGTAAACAAACACAAAGTCGAAGCATCTATTATTCCGGTGAGGGCGTTGACGGCAATTGAGCGGGCGATTGTAAAGGACGATGTTCCTGTTCAATTATCTATTTCCGCGACTCGCGTTCTTATACGATACGGCAATATGGTTTTGTATTCGAGATTGCAAGAGGGCAGGTTTCCGCGTTGGCGTAACATTATTCCGTCGGAGGACAAAAAGGAAAGAATAGAGATTCTCGCTGCGCCGTTCGCCGCCGCGATCAAACAAGCCGCTATTGTTACGTTGGAAAAGCATCCGGGCATAACAATAACTCTTGACGACGGAAAGATGAGTACGAAGGGTGCTGGCGATGAGATTGGCGATTCTGCAATTGAAACGCCGATTGTGTATGACGGCAAACCGTTTACATTGAAGATTGATCAACGTTTCTTGATAGAGTATCTTCGTGTTTTACCGCCGGAAAAAAATATTACGGTATTTTTCAGCGACAACGGCGAACCGTTGACATTAAAAACCGACGACGAATACACGTATGTTGTAATGCCGCTGTCTTCGTAATGCCAATGCAGCCATAGCCTTGAACTTCTAAAGGGAACATCCAGAAACCTACATACTGGGTTACTTTAAAATTTATGGAGCTGAACACGCAAGCGCAACAACGTGAAGCGATTGAAGCCTATCGCTCTACCGGCTACGGTATAACAAACGGAGAATAACAATTATGACAATCTCTCGTCGTCATTTTTTGTCTTCAACGGTGTTGTCAACTACAGCGGTATCGGCGGCGGTTTCGTTGCCAACACCGGCTGTGTTGGGTGTGCAGAAAGATAAAAAGTGTCGTGTTGCGCTTATTGGTTGCGGATGGTGGGGGACGAATATATTGAACGCCGCGATTGCTTCAAAAACTGTTGAAACGGTTGCGTTGGTCGATGTGGACAAACGCCAAGTTGAAAGCGAATTGCAAAACGTCAAAAATAAAACCGGCGAAGACCCCAAAATGTTCAGCGATTTTCGCGAAATGCTTGAACAAACTAAACCGGCAATTGTAATCAACGCCACGCCCGATCACTGGCACGCCTTGATTACAATCGCTGCTTGCAAAGCTGGCGCGCACGTTTATCTTGAAAAACCAATTTGCCACACAATCAACGAAGGTATTGCAATGGTAAAAACGGCACGCGAAACGAATCGCACGGTTCAAGTTGGCACGCATCGCCGTGTTTCGCCGCATCATTTATCGGCAATGGAATTTTTGAAAAGCGGCAAGCTCGGCAAAATCGGACATGTTCGGGCGTTTGTAAATTATCCGGGCGGAACCGGTAAAACAACACAAGACGCTCCGGTTCCTGACGGGCTTGATTGGGATTTGTGGTGTGGTCCCGCGCCGTTGCTCGCATACAATCCGCGAATGCACCCAAGAGGTTTTCGGCAATTCATGGAGTTCGCAAATGGACAAATCAGCGATTGGGGAATCCATTGGCTAGACCAAGTTCTCTGGTGGTCTCAAGAAGAACAGTACCCCCAAAGTGTAGCGTCAACTGGCGGACGTTTTATTCTCGAAGATAATTCAAATTGTCCTGATACGCAACATGTTGTTTATCAATTTGGCAAATTTGATCTGGTTTGGGAGCATCGGCTTTATTCGGGCAATCCTTCGGAGAAACATAATATTGGTCTTTATTTCTATGGGACAAACGGCGTTTTGCATTTGGGTTGGCATGACGGTTGGAATTATTATCCAAACGGGACAAACAAAAATCCCGCCGAACACGGCGAACCCAAATTGGATAAACCGGACGACCAAAATATCGCAAATCTTTGGACAGATTTTATCGACGCAATCCAAACGGGCAAAAAACCAATTGCAGATATTGAAAACGGACACCGTTCAACCACTCTCGCTTTGCTTGCCGTTTTGTCGATGAAACTTGGTCGCGGAATCATTTGGGACGGCGAAAAACAAACTATACCAAACGATCCCGAAGCCGTAAAACTCCTCAAAAGAAAATACAGAGAACCTTGGAAATATCCAGAATAATAAGTCGCTTTCTAATATCCATTTGAAAAAAATCAGCACGCAGATGACACGGATTTTATACCGTAGCCGGTAAGGCAATAGGCTTCGCCCCTGAGTAACCGCTTCACGTTGTTGCGTTTGCGTGTTCAGCTGCGGGAATTTAAACAGCTTGAGCATAATAGACGGTCGCGGATCGGGTTTATTTTTCTGATCTTGCGAATATCCCCCAAGACTCTGCGTTGTCTGCGTGCTTACATTAACTAACTATCGATAACGTTGAAGTTATCGTCTTCTTCTGTGTAGTCGAACATGGTCTTTTGACGCGGGAACAGTTTGCAACATGTTGCCCCTGCAAAATATAAAAACGTCAACGGTAACGCCATCATCAACATACTGCCCGGATCACCGGGTGTCAACATCAACGAAAGCGCAAATATTATAAACACAGCCGGTCGCCAATGCGAAAAATATTGTTTGTACGAAAATATCCCCACACGCTCCAACACAAACATCACAACCGGTAACTGAAAACTCAAACCAAAACCAACCGGTAAAATAAACGCAAAACCTATCCACTCGCTTATTCTTAAATCAGGCACAATATTCATCCATGCGTTGAATTCGAATAGAAAATTCAAAACCAATTGAAACACACAGAAAAACGCAAACAATACCCCGCCAATAAATAACAATACACTTGCTGGCACAAAATAATAAATATAACGCTTCTCATGCGGATAAAGCCCCGCCGCAATAAACGACCAAATATGTATTGAGATAAAAGGTAACGCCAAAACAAAACCGGTTATAACTGATACTTTGATGTAAATACCGAATGCCTCGTATGGTCCAAACGAACTTGTCGAGGGCGTTGACGAAGCCTTTTTGAGAAACAGCACACGAATCGGCTTTTCGTCAAAATCGATTTTGTCATATACTTTTGTTGTTGTGTTTTGTTGTTGTGTTTGTTTTGTGGTGTTGTCAATTTCGTTTGGGTTTGTGCTTGGTGCGGTTTTGTTGTTGGGTTTGTGTTGGTTCAAAATGCGTTCAAGCTCACCGGAAAAAAGATACCGTTCCTCCGGCAAAAAACCGCCTTTCAAAACGGCGGCAATTACTTCGGGCGGATAACCTTCTTCTTGAAGTTCTTTTCGGTTGGCTTCAAGTTGTCTTTGTGATTGGAGTTTATGGTAGCGGTCAAGAGATTTATTGACGGGAATCTGAATATATTTGACAATTTCAGCCGCGAAATAGAACCCAACTCCAGTACAAAGAACCACCCACAAAAGCGAATAAATAATACATTTACGCAATTCTTCCAAATGTTCGCCAATGCTCATTGAGCTATCAACAAAAAGATTATCATCTTTCATTTTTTTATCCATAAGTTATACCGAAGCCGGTATAGGCGATAGGCTTCGCCATTGAACAACCGCTTCGCGATGCTACGCTTGCGTGTTCAGCTTTAGGAATTTTAAAACAGCTTGAGTATATAACCTGTCAAAAACAAAATACACCGCCAAACACAACTCCACAAAGTTATATCACCTCAAACCCATTTACACAACAGACCCGCCTAATAATCCATAATTCACGCTCATTGAGTTACAAATCGCGTTAAAAATCAGCACGCTGATGACGCAGATTTTGAATAGATATTCGCAAGATCAGAAAGTATACTCCCCCTCCCTTGCCATTATTATTCGATGCGGTAGAATTCTCGCACTCTTCAGGTAGTTGGTTATTGCGGGCCCCGTCGTCTAGTGGTTAGGACACGGCCCTTTCAAGGCCGCGGCACGGGTTCGAGTCCCGTCGGGGTCATTCCGCAAAAAACACAACCGCATTGCGTCTGCAATTTCTCTAAAACAAGAATCGTTATACTGAAGCCCGTGCGGGCGATAGGCTTCGCCTCTGAACAACCTCAGTAGCAAAATAGCTAAAAAAATACCAACCTCATTATACTCAAGCTACTTTAAAATTCCAGAAGCTGGTCACGCAAGCGCAACAACGTGAAGCGGTTGTTCAATGGCGAAGCCTACCGCCCATACCGGCTACGGTATATAAACAGTTTTTGTGCGGACATGAAATAATCAACAAATATTCTAGTGAGGTATGCGGAAGCTACTTTAAAATTCCAGAAGCTGTACACGCAAGCGCAACAACATGAAGTGGTTGTTCAAAGGCGAAGCCTATCGCCCATACCGGCTACGGTTTAAAGGGGGGACTTTACGAAATGGAATGTTTGGTTATTATACTCAAGCTGTTTTAAAATTCCTGAAGCTGAACGCGCAAGCGCAACAACGTGAAGCGGTTGTTCAAGGGCGAAGCCTATCGCCCTACCGGCTACGGTATATTTTCAGTTCGTGTTACAACTTTTTCATGCGGCTTATGCCAACGGACTTTATGCTAAAAACCGTTTGCGATAACCCGCCGGATTGCAAACAATAAATAAACCGCAACCCGACGACATTAAAGCCGCTTTAACCCTAATTCTTTTTGGAGACTCTAGTGAGTGAAAATCGTTTTTTGATGGTCGATGGTAACGAAGCTACGACCTTGATTGCCCACGCTTGCAACGAAGTAATGGCAATTTATCCGATAACCCCATCGTCCACAATGGGCGAGCTTGCCGACGAATGGGCGGCAAAAGGTAAAAAAAATATTTTTGGTACAATCCCGCAAATAATCGAGATGCAAAGCGAAGCCGGTGCTGCCGGTGCTGTTCACGGCTCATTGCAAGGCGGCTCAATGACTTGTACCTTCACCGCCTCGCAGGGACTATTGCTCATGATCCCAATCATGTTCAAAGTTGCAGGCGAACAAACACCAACCGTGTTTCACGTAACCGCCCGAACTATCGCAACACACGCGCTCGCAATTTTCGGCGATCACAGCGATATTCTTGCATGTCGAAGTACCGGTTGGGCAATGCTTTGCGGCGGTACCGTGCAAGAAACACACGATACCGCACTAATCGCATACGCCGCTACATACAAAACAAAAATTCCTTTTGTACACTTTTTCGACGGCTTCCGAACTTCACACGAAGTGAACCGCATCGAACCAATCAGCGATGACGCTATCAAACAAATGCTCGACATAAACGCGATTACCGAATTTCGCAAAAGAGCATTGACTCCTGATAATCCATTGCTTCGCGGAACAGCACAAAACCCTGATGTGTTCTTCCAATCACGCGAAGGCGCAAATTGCCTCTACAACAATGTCCCCGAAATTGTCCAAGCCGAAATGAACAAACTCGCAAAACTCACCGGACGACAATATCACATCTTCGATTACTTCGGACATCCCGAAGCCGAACACGTTATCGTCTCAATGGCTTCATCAACCGGTGTAATCGAAGAATTTCTCGACGAATACAAAAAAACAAACCCCAACGCAAAAATCGGTCTGGTCAACGTTCGGCTTTACAGACCTTTTGCAAGCGAGTTTTTTGTAAAAGCGTTGCCCAAAACCGTCAAGAAAATCGCCGTACTTGACAGAACCAAAGAACCCGGTTCCGCCGGAGAACCACTTTACCAAGATGTTGTTACCGCAATTTCAGAATTTTGGCAAGGCGAAAAATTGTTTATTGCCAAAGGACGCTACGGTTTGGCTTCCAAAGAATTTTCGCCGACAATGGTAAAAACGATTTACGATGAGCTGGCGAAACCAAATTCCAAAAAAGAATTTACGGTTGGAATCAACGATGACGTTACAAATTTAAGTCTCTCGTATGATCCTAATTTTTCGACCGAAGCGGAAGATGTTCGGCGTTGTTTGTTTTTTGGGCTTGGCAGCGACGGCACCGTCGGGGCAAATAAAGATACGACAAAAATCGTCGGCGAAAATACAGACTTGTCAGCCCAAGGCTATTTCGTTTACGATTCCAAAAAAGCGGGATCGGTTACGGAATCGCATTTGCGTTTTTCGCCGCGTCCGATTAAAGGTTCGTATTTCGTAACGAAGGCAAATTTTGTCGCGTGCCATCAATTCGTGTTTACGGAAAAACTTGACATGCTTGCGCCGTTAGTTGATGGCGGTACGTTCCTTTTGAATTCGCCTTACGGAGCGAATGAGGTTTGGAACAATATTCCGGCGGAATTGCAAAAGGAAATAATTGACAAAAAAGCAAAATTTTATGTTGTCGATGCGGTTTCGGTTGCCCGTGAAGCCGGAATGGGAAATCGTCTCAATACAGTTATGCAAACCTGCTTTTTCCAATTGGCAAAATTATTCCAAACTTCGGAAGAAGCTATCGGCTACATCAAAAAAGCAATCAAAAAAACTTACGGTAAAAAAGGTGATGCCGTTGTGGAGAAGAATTATAAAGCGGTCGATGCATCGGTCGCGGCGTTGCGCGAGGTTAATTATCCGCAAACCATAACCTCTCAACTCCACCGGCACATGGGAACCGTCGGCAATCCGCCAAAATTCGTCAAAGAAACATTGGGCGAAATTTTAGCAGCACGCGGCAACGATTTACCCGTTAGCGCATTGCCCGCCGACGGAACATTCCCAACCGGAACTTCACAATACGAAAAACGAAATATTGCAATCGACATTCCAATTTGGGATCCTAATGTTTGTATTCATTGCGGTCAATGCTCGCTTGTTTGCCCGCACGCCGCAATTCGTATCAAAAAAATCGACGCGGAATTGATGTCCAACGCTCCGGCAAGTTTCCAAACAGCGGACTGGAAAGGTAAAGAATATCCGGCAGGTACAAAATTTGTTGTCCAACCTGCGCCGGATGATTGTGTTGGTTGTGGGCTTTGCGTTCATAATTGTCCGGCTAAAAATAAAACAGCTGAAGGTCGCAAAGCAATCAACATGGAAAATAAAATCAATCACCTTGACAATGAACGCGCTAATTGGGACTTCTTCGCGTCGCTTCCTGAAGCTGACCGCGCGGCAGTCAACGCCGATAGTATCAAAGGTTCACAATTGTTGTTGCCGTTATTTGAGTTTTCGGGCGCGTGTGCGGGGTGTGGTGAGACACCTTACGTCAAGTTGATCACGCAATTTTTCGGCGACCGAATGCTTGTCGGTAACGCTACGGGGTGTTCGTCAATTTACGGCGGTAACTTGCCAACTACGCCTTACACCAAAGACGCAAACGGTAGAGGTCCGGCATGGTGCAACTCTTTGTTTGAAGATAACGCGGAATTTGCATTAGGGTTGCGGCTGGCGGTTGACCAACAAAATCACTACGCAAAAGAAATCATAACAGCACGTCGCGAAAAAATCGGTGAAACGTTGGTCGAAAATATTCTCGGAAATAAACAAGAAAACGAAGCCGAAATTGCACAACAACGAAAATGGGTTGCAGAATTAAAGGAGAAGGTCAATTCTTGTTTATCGCAAGGAACGTGCGATTCGGGTACATTTGAAGCGTGCGCAACAGGAACCAATTTGCTCAATATTGCGGATTCGTTGGTGCGGCGTAGTTGTTGGGCGTTTGGCGGTGATGGTTGGGCGTATGATATTGGCTACGGCGGGCTTGATCACGTGATTGCTTCGGGACGCGACATCAATATCCTAGTGCTTGACACCGAAGTTTACTCCAACACAGGCGGTCAAGCCTCAAAATCAACGCCCAAAGGCGCAGTTGCCAAATTCGCAGCAAGCGGAAAACCAACACGTAAAAAAGATTTGGGCATGATGGGAATGGCTTACGGTACAGTTTTCGTTGCGCAAATCGCGTTGGGTGCGAATCCAACACACGCAATAAAAGCAATTCGCGCCGCAGAATCTTATCCCGGACCATCGCTAATAATCGCGTATGCTCATTGTATCGCGCACGGCATGGCGGACATGAAAATCGGTTTGGAGTTGCAAAAGGAAGCGGTAAAATGCGGATACTGGTTGCTGTACTCGTATGACCCGCGCAAAGCTCAACCGTTAGAAGTTGCGAGCAAAATGCCGGAAGGTTCGATTAAAGATTTCGTCGAAAAACAAAACCGCTTCGGTCTGCTAAAACGCAACAAACCTGAAGTTTACGAAAACTTGATCGAACAAGCTCAAACCGAAGCAGTAGAACGTTTCGCCTCTTATTCCGCACTAGCCGGAGTAAAGAAAAGCTAAAGTTCAAGTTTGAAGTTGAAAGTTAAAGTCAAAGTTAAAACCGAAACCGACGATGGCTTGATAGGGGCAACTTTCACGGTTGCCCCATCGGGCTTGAAATCGGTTTCATTTGTAAACCGCAGTTGGCACACAAATCTCAACAGACGTACCCCAACTAAAGTACAATTTCCAGCAATACCAAAAACTTCTTTGTTGTCCAAACGTAGTAAGTAATATTTAACACACACCCATATTATACCATAGACGGTAAGGCGATAGGCTTAGCCCTTGAACAACCGCTTCACGTTCTTACGCTTGCGTGTCCAGCTTCAGGAATTTTAAAACAGCTTGAGTATATGAATTTCGACATAAAAATTACTAAAAAATAAAACAACATAACAAATTATTATTTAGGAGGTTCCAATGCCAAAAAATACAATTGATTATCCGAGAGGTCTCACTTTTGAACAAGTTTGGGCAACTATTCAAGAAGACCATAAAAGGTTTAATGAAAGGCACGAAAAATTTCAAGAAAGGCATGAAAAATTTCAGGAAGATATTGACAAATTAAATGCTATTTTGGCACAAGAAGCCAAAGAACGACAAGAATATCAAAGGGCTTACGAAGAACGGCAAAAGGCTTACGAAGAACAACGAAAGAAAGCGGAAGAGCATACCAGGAAGATGGAGGAGTCTGTTGATAAGATGAGTATTTCGGTCAATAGGCTTGGTATCAATGTGGGTGGTCTTAGCAATAGTTTTGGTGAACTTGCCGAGCATTTGGTTGCCCCGAATATTGCGGAGCGGTTTGATGAGCTTGGTTATAGCTTTAGTAGAATTTACCGTAATGGAGTGGAAATTAAGGAAAATGGTCAAGTTGTTACGGAGGTTGACATTTTATTGGAAAATGGGAAAACAATAGCCATTGTTGAAGTGAAGGCGAGACCTACTAAAAGTGACGTTAGACAACATTTGAAGCGTATGCAAATTGTTCGGCGTGATAACGAGCGGCGTGGGACATCTAACAAGGAATTGATTGGAGCGATTGCCGGTGCGGTTTTTCCTATCAATGTTAAAAATTTTGCGATTGAGACTGGTTTTTATGTTATTACTCAAAGCGGCGATACTGTAAAAATTGATGTCCCAAAAGATTTTAAGCCAAGAATATTTTAGATATTAGGTGAAAATGAGGTTTGAGAAAATTCCCTCAATGGAAATTTTTTAAATCTTGATCGGTTGGTGAATGTTATGGGCGATGTTTTTGTATACCGAAGCCGGTATGGGCGGTAGGCTTCGCCCCTGAACAACCGATTCACGTTGTTGCGCTTGCGTGTTCAGCTGCGGGAATTTCAAAACAGCTTGAGTATAATATGCCTTTAGCAGCAACGAATGTTTATTATCTGGCTTTTATGTCTTTATTTTTTAGGGCAAAAAATAAATGCGTAAAGGAAATTTATAGATGCAATTTGTGCTGCTATACCGAAATTGATATGTGCGGTAAAACTACGGCATGGCGCAATGCGATAAAAAAATAGTGCGGAAAATGTTTTGGCAAACTGAAAACGAGCAAAGTACATTGTTGAGTGTGAGTCGTCGGGCAATGAATGTGGAGTTTGAGGTATTGTTTCCGCGTTTGATGTTTTCGCGTGGGACGGAGGCGGCGATTGATGCGTTGGATGAGGTGGAGCGGTTGGAGCGGGTTTTGTCTGTATTTCGCTTTGACAGCCGCGTTCAATATATAAATCTTACGGCAAAACATGAAGCGGTAAAAGTTGATGATGAGTTGTTTGGCTTGATTACTCAATGTCAATTGATTTCGGGGCAAACGGGCGGCGCGGTTGATATTACGAGTGGTTTACTTTGGCGGCTTTGGGGTTTTGCGTCTGGTCGGGTGGTTGTTCCTTGTGAGTCGGATATTGCGGCAGCACTGGAATCGGTTGATTACAAGTTGTTGCAAATTGATTCGGTAGCCCAAACGATACAATTTTCAAATGTTTTAACGGAGTTGAATTTTGGTTGTGTGGGCAAGGGTTTTGCGATAGATGTTGCGTCGGCGCGGCTTTGTGGTTATGGGGTTGACAAATTTCTTTTTCATGGCGGTTTGAGCAGTATTTGGGCGAGGGGCGAAAATTGGCGAATAGGTATATTGGACCCGTTGCGTGGAGACCAACGTTTGACGGAAGTGTGTTTGTCGAACAATGCAATCAGTACATCAAGTTCACAAAAACAATTTTTCCGTTACAAGGGGCATCGTTATTCTCATTTACTTGATCCGCGAACGGGAGTACCGGCGGAGGGGGTATTTTCTGTAACGGTAATTGCGCCGACGTGCACGATTGCGGAGTTATTATCGACAGCGTTTTTTGTCATGGGGTTTGACCAAGCGGAAGAGTACCAAAAACAACATCCCGAAATCTCAGCAATGTTCATATTGCCGACAAAATCAAAAAACAGAAATCACGAAATAAAATATATAGGCAACTTTGAAAAATATTCCATCACAGAGTCACACAGTAAAGATTGATCGATTGCGACCGATCTATGGATTAAAATCGATTAAGGGAGTTTCTAAAATCTTTATTATACTGAAGCTATTTTAAAATTCCTGAAGCTTGCGGTAAACCTGCAACGCAGAGCGTTAGGCAAGCGTAACAACGTGAAGCGGTTGTTCAGTGGCGAAGCCTATCGTCTTATCGGCTA
>JAIRWK010000375.1 GCA_031268995.1 Planctomycetaceae bacterium | reverse complement strand
AAAACAGGACTTTTTGTGTAAAAATGCCCTAAAAATAGCCGAAAGCGGTTAGGTTTGGGTTGAATAGGGAAACTAGAGCAAGGCTGGATTTGGGCTCTGCGTAACATGAGTGAATAATTTGTTTTTGGCAATTTTCGGCAAGTAGTATTTTTTAAAATCCCCCCTATCCTCCTTCGTCTTCTTCGCCTTGTGTTTTTTACTATTCAAATGAAATTATTGCAAATTTCCTTTTGTAATATTTAGGAACAGGTCTTCAAGGTGTGCTTTGTGTTGTCTAAATTCCGCAATTTGTACGCCTTTTGCAAGCAGTGCTGAGAGAATTGATGTGTCGCTGTCGTCGATCATGACAACAGCGATTTCGTTGCCCATAATTTGCGCAGCTTGTACCACCGGTTCTTCCAAAATGATTTTCAACAACTCTTCAAGATTGCAATTATTCGCGCGAATCATTGTTGTTTGGCGTAATCCGATTGATTCGATTATGTTGTCAATTCTACCGGCTTTTAGTAATTGACCTTTCTCTATAAACGCGACGCCATCACAAATTTCACCCAACTCCGGCAAAATATGCGAGCTTATCAATATCGCCTTGCCCTGTTCGCGCAACGCCTTCAACAATTCACGTAACTCAATTCTTGCTCGCGGATCAAGACCCGCCGCCGGTTCGTCCAAAACCAACACCGTCGGCTCATGAACTATCGCCCGCGCAAGACTGACACGTTGTTTCATACCTTTTGAAATCTGCGCAATTGTTTTGTCCCGAAACCCAAGCAATCCCGTAAATTCCTCGATATTCTCGACAACTTGCCGACGCTTCGGATCACGCAAACCATACGCCCGCGCAAAAAAATCAAGATATTCATGCACGGTAATATCTTTGTGCGCGGGCAACGAATCCGGCATGTAACCGACTAGTTGCCGAACCTTATCGGGGTATTGCACCACGCTGATTCCATCGACAAAAATATCTCCAGATGTCGGCTCATCCAACGTCGCAAGAACACGCATCATCGTCGTCTTGCCTGCTCCATTGGGACCAACAAAACCAAAAATTTGACCATCACGAAACGAAAAAGAAATGTCATCTACCGCCTTTGTATTAGGAAAATGACGAACCAACCGCGCAACAATAACGTCCATACTCTCAGATTTTTGCTAAATGTTGAATTACTTTAAAAACCAACCACACGACAGAACCAACACAAACTCGCACACCAAAAAAACATGCTTCTTTGAATCTCAAAGTTGACAATCTTGAATGCTCACTCGTTAAAAACTACACTCTCATTGTTACATATTTAAATTATACCGAAGCTACTTTAAAATTCCTGAAGCTGAACACGCAAGCGCAACAACGTGAAGCGGTTGTTCAGGGGCGAAGCCTATTGCTTATACCGGCTACGGTATAAAATGTTTTTGCGCGAAAGTTTTTCACATATCCTTTTTCGCCTTTGCGGTGTTTGTGCTCAATCGGTATCATCATCTTCTTCTGCTTCGTAATGTTCTTCTAGTTTTTTCAATTTTAATATTGCGTTTCTCGTCCGCTCAAGGAAACTGTTCCTTGTTTCATCTGCTTCAAGCCACATCGGATGCCCAAAAACAATTCGAGACAGCATTGGCACGGGCAAAGTTTTACCGCGCGGCAAAATACCGTTCATATTGTTCAAATAGACAGGAATCAATTCAATATCCGGTCTTTTTTTGCAAAGATGATAAATTCCGCTTTTGAATGTTCCGAGTGTACCCGTGTCGGAACGTCCGCCTTCGGGAAAAAGAATCATTGAGTATTTATTTTCAATTTCGTCAATCATTATTTTAACCGGCGTATTTTTCACGCTGACATTTTCGCGTTCAATTAGGATAGCATTGAATAATTTTTGTGCAATGTACTTCCTGACATATCCCTTGCCCCAATAATCCTTCGCCGCAACCATCCGCGTCAAATTACGAACATGACTCGGCAACGCCGCCCATATCACAACCGCGTCAAGATGACTCGTATGATTGGCAAAATATACTCGTTGGCAAATATCGGGTTGAGATTCGTGCCAAAGCACGGTCGCGCCGCTCAAAAAACGGGCAAAACGAATCAATACTTGCTGATTTATTTTGTCAAAAAAATTAATCTTCATAATTTATATTCAAGCTGTTTGGAAATTCCCTTAAATGGTAATCGCTGATCAATCAAATCCGCGATCATCCAATAAATCTGCGTATTCTGCGTGCTGTATTATACTGAAGCTGCGGTAAACCCACAACGCAAAGCGTTAGGCAAGCGCAACAACGTGAAGCGGTTGTTCAGGGGCGAAGCCTATCACCTTACCGGCTACGGTATACTGAGATTTTGGAATTTCTATCAGTTTGAATTTTGTTGATATTTTTTTGCTATTCTCAATCTTGCTCGTCGTGAGTAGAGCTGTTCTTCTCTTATTTTTGCAAGTTCTTGAGTGTGAAATGGTCGGTCAATTGCTTTTTGCAATTGTGATTCGGCGATAACCACATCGAGTTCTTGTGTCGGCATTGCGAACAGCGACATTACAACGATATTATTGTCCAAAATCTCAACAAAACCTCCTTCAAGATAATAGCAAACCGGATTGGTTTCTTGCATAGGTTGGGGTGATTTGTGGATGCGAATATCGCCTGCACCTATTCGGGCAACTACCGGCAAATGATTCGGCAAAACGCCAAATTCTCCATCATAAAGAGGCAACACAACAAACGTCGCCTCAATATCCAAAACCGTTTTCTCCGGCGTTACAATAAGACATCTCATAACTAAACTCGATTTTTGTTATACCGAAACTCGCACGCTTCGCTTTTAAACAACCGTTTCACATTTTTGCTGCGCGATTGTGTGTTCAGTCTCGGAAATTTAAATTAGCTTCAAACGGTTTCTGTACCGTAACCAGAACCAGTGTAATTCTGTAAACGGGTTCCATTATAGACTGGCGGATAAACTTTGAGAAGTAGCAGGACGTACCGTCGCCGTCGGTATAAAAAACTTTGTGGTACTTAGGCATCGCCCCGAAATAAAATTACTATCCCCGAATACGTGTTGCGCAAACGCCTACATTGTCCCTTTTGTCCCTTAAAAAAATCGGACAAAAAAGAAATTCCCAAAAATCTTTTGCGGTTCTACTATTGACAAAACGTTTTTACTATATTAAACTACCCGCACCTGCGATTTTGGGGTTCGCAGGATTTTTTTGAAAAAGATTTTGCGGGCAATTTCGTTGTCCTAAAAAACAAGAAACAGGAAAGGGGAAAAATATGCGAGAATCGCTTAGACGCAAGGTAGTTTATTTGGTTTTGATACTTATTCTTGCGGTATTACTTTTTTGGATGGGTCGTCCTGCCAAGTTTGTGCGGGATGTTGGCGGTGAGTTACGCCCGGGTGCTGGTGGGATTTTGGCGCAGCAACGTGAAAAGGAAAATTTGATGGAGTCGCGGATAGGCGAAGTTGATCCGGCGGGCAGTGCTATAAAGTTGGCGACGTTTGGTATGCGTGGTGTTGCAATCGCGGTTCTTTGGCACAACATGCAAGAGTACCAAAAACGTTTCGATTGGAGCAATGTAATCGTTACGGCGAAGCAACTTGTTTTTCTTGATCCGCATTTTACTTCTTTCTGGGATTTTCTGGGTTGGAATCTTGCGTATAACGCTTCGTCTGAGTTTGATGATTATCGAGACCGGTATCGTTGGGTGATCAATGGTATAGAGTTTTTGATTGAGGGAACGGAAAACAACAGGCGTGCGCCGAAATTATTTAAGACAACCGGCATGACAATATCGAACAAAATTGGCGGTGATGCTTCGGACGAGCGGGAGCAATATCGGCGTTTATTTCGTGAGGACGACGAGTTTAGCGAGTTTGCCCGCAAGCATGGTTATTCGATGTCGTTATTGCCGTCGGATCGGGACAATTGGAAGGTTGGTCTTCATTGGTTGAAGTTGGGCGAGCATTTGGTGTTAGATGAGAAGGTGAGTATTGGCAAGGAATCAGATTTTATGTTTTGTATGCACTCTCGATTCAACTATTTCAATTATGCGAAATGGAAGCGGCGTGACGGTGATTTTTCACAAACCGCGTTTGAAGCATGGCGTGAAGCCGGTTATCAATGGAGTGAGTTTGCGAAGATCACAATGAATACAGCGTTGCCTGTGGATAGGTCGGCGATATTGAAAAAAGGTGCGCCGGTGTTTTATGAAAAACTTGCGACTACTGACGAAATACGCGAAGAGCGTGAGGAGTTATTGAGGGAGTTGGATGGTTTGGTTTCGGGGTTTGTCAAGGATTTATGTATTGAGCGGTGGAAGCAGCTTGCCGAAAGGGACGGACAGCAGGGTTCAATGCTTAAAATGCTTGAGGATGCGTATGAGCCGAAGACCAAATATGACATGAATGATTATGGCGAGTTGGTGGTGATTCGCAAATGGCTTGATGAAAACGAACCTACTTGGCGGGACAAATTGCAAGCTGATGTGAATAAACTTTACACGCCGGAGGAGCTTGAGTTGAAGAAGATACCGTATCTTTTGCTTGACGAGGAGAAGCGGAATATTCTTTCAAAAGCCGACGGCGCAGTGAGTGAAATACAATCATCGGCGGTGTCGTTATTGAAGGTTGATCCGAAATTTATTGCGCAGGAGATAAAGGCGAGTGACGGTGTTGCGGTTGAGAAGAAAAACCGTGCGAGTGAGATAGCGGATCGGTTTGCACAGTTTGCGGGATTGATTCGCAATTCTGATTTTTATCGTGAAATTTTGAATTATGATTATCGTGTTCGTGAAGTTGCGGTGGAGTTGACGGAGGAGGTCAATGATGCGAGGCGATTGCGGTATGAGGGGCGTATTGCTTATTATGCGGGGGACAGGCAAAAGGCGGCGGATTTGTGGTATGACGCAATGCAGAAATGGGATGAGATGTTGAAAAAGAAGGGGTTTGAGGATATTTCCAAGAATTTCTCTTTTGTTAGGGACATTACGGAGATACTTGATCCGATGGTTACTATTTTGGACAATGTCAATCAGATATTCCGCAGTAAATTTGCTTTTCAGGATTTGATTCGTACTCGTCTTGGGATGGAAAATGACACGGCGATTGTGGTCAATGCGGTTGAGTATGCTCAGAAAGTTTATGACGGCGGCAAGTATGACGAGGTGGAAAAATTTGCGACGATAATTTGCGGTCGAATTGATGGAATGAATGAATCGTTCAGGTATATGAAGCTTGCGCCGTTGCCCGAAATCCGAGATGCAGCAACCAAAGCGAACGCGTTGTACATTAATTCCGTGCAAAAACAAGGAAAAACCGTTCCTGAGATTTTACCGTTACGAAGTTTTGTTGAGCTTATGATAAAGCACGATGAGGATGTGATAAATGCAATCAAATTGAATCAAGAAGCGTTGGCGCAATCTGCAGAAAAGAAAACGCCGGAAGAGTTGAAGGCAATTTTGGACAAACCGTTGGGAGCGTGGAAATCGATCTTGCAGAAATACCCGTTGATCGCAATAGACCCAACTCACGAAATAAACAACGAACTAAGACAATTCGCAACAAATTACTCCGAAATCCTGAAAAAACAAAATCAACCCATTCCCGATGATTTCCTGCTAAAACCATTCTTGAAATAAAGAAATCAGATTATACTCAAGCTGTTAAAATTCCTGAATCTGGACACGCAAGCGCAACAACGTGAAGCGGTTGTTCAGTGGCGAAGCCTGCGTGCTATACCAGCTACGGTATAGCACGCAGATGACGCAGATTATGAAAAGATGGTCGCAGATCAGAACATTATTTTCTGATCTTGCGAATATCTCCTCCAAATCTGCGTGCTGAATTTTAGAATGGTTTTATTGTCGTTCTACTCTATTTCCTTCTATTTGTCGTAGGATTTTTCGCATTTCTAGGGCTGCGATTGTTGCGCGGACGACGTGGACGGGCAATTTTGTTGTTTGGACGAGCAGATCGATTTGGGTTGGTTCGTATCCAATTTGCGCAACGATTATTTTTTCTGTGTCGTTTAAATTTAATTCTGTTTCAATTTTTGGGTGCGGCGGTTCTTGTTTTATTTCGGCGGGTTTCGCTCTTGAGCAATCGTTTTGAGGTGTCGCGTTTGCGTATTCAGGGGCGAAGCCTATCGTCCGTATCGGCGTTGGTATAATTTTTTGTTGTGGTAATTTTTTTGTGTTTGTTTGTTGTTTTTTTGGTGTGTGTTGATTTGTGTGTAATTGGGTCGTGGTCAATTCTGGAATTTTGGGGCGGTTTGGTTTGAGTTTTAATTTATTTGCAAGAATTACGGGAACGGTTTGGATTGTAACTTCGTCGGGTATGTTTATATTTCGTGCGCCGGTTGCGGGCAGCAGAACTGCCAGCGGGCATTGTGAGCAATCCGGTTGCGGAATATTGCAACAAGTTCTCCCAATTTTGATCATGAAAGTCTGAAACGTGCTGAATAAATCTGCGCCGTAAGGTTCTTCATCTGGTACGAGTTCAAAATGAATGAGTTGTTGAATATCGGCGTTGCTTGCGTTTGCCGGAACAATTTCGTGTCGAAGAAAAACGCGCACCGTGTAAATATCAACCGCGTAAATCGGTAATTTACCGGCATATAAAATAATATTGTCAACCGTACCCGGACTCATGCCTTGTACTTTCAGCAATTCTTGGCGTACTTGATCTATATCGCGGGAGAAAAATGTATTGATATTTCCGTTGCCGTAACTTAAAAAAATGTCGGCAATATTTTTGAGGCGTTTTGTTTTTTTAGCTTGGAAACTGGCGGAGCGAATCAGATTTGACAGCAATTTATCATCTACGTCGGCGATTGCACGGAAATTCAGCAAAGAGTGTTGCCGCAATGAATCCAGAATTTTGGTTGCTATTCTCCATGTTGTACCTTGAGCAAGAATTGCCCCGACGATTAATTCGGTAGGGTCGTTCAACCAATTATTAGTGAGTACTTGAGTATCATAATGTTCACAAATCGTATCATAAATTTTTCTAATAGCACTCATTCCCCATCATGTCCCCTTCTCCTCGTCCCTTGTGAGCGATTGTTTGGTAGCGAAATCTACTCCATACAGGCTGTGAGCAGTTTTCAAAAACTTTTCCTAACCCTGCAATGGCGTGATGTGCATAACCAGCGGTGTAGCACAACGAAACCGCCAGACTCAACTCCTCAACCACATAAAGCCTCGCAGGGTAGGGTGTTCAGAATTTGGGATTTTCCACATTGCAAAATTTGAGGCATTTATAATTTGTAATATATTTTCAATTAAATGTTTACAAACAAAATAAAATGTCAAAAAATTTGCTAAAAATTGTTTTTCGTCAAATATCGGATTGAATAAGACAGAAACAATTGAAAATTAAGCAGTTGCTGAAATAAATTTGTTGCGGAAAAATCAAATTCTGAACACACTACCATGCGGGGCTACGGAAAATATTCGACCGCTAATTTCAATGTCATTGCTAATTTCCAATGTCGCTGTTCATAAAAAACTAGGTTTTTATAAATTCTCTACGGCGTGTGTGTTTTTTGTGATTATTTATTTAGGATGATTTCTGTATTTTCGTTGAATGTTTGTGTTTTTTCTTTGTTGTTTATTTTGTAGGTGATCCAGAGATTTTTAACAACACCGGGGTTTGGGTCGCCGAAGGTTGTGTTGTAGTTTTCGATTGGGATTAGGCGGGTGCCGTCGAATTTTTCTTTGACCTCTTTTGTAACTTCTTTGCGGTTATTTTCGTCCAATCCGTAAAACGCTTGCACAATTTCGACTTTGATTTTGCCTCGTTCTTTTTCGATTTCTTTTTTGTTCGGCGAAACGGGCAAGGGAAACATTTCGGCGTATTTTTTTTCGTCAAAATGGAATGCTTGTTTTCCGGTGATGTCTGTTGAGGTTATTGTTGGGCAGATGTAGGTTTCGATGTACTCAACCACCTTGTCCAAACCGCGAAAATGATCAACCGCATCCTTCATCCTGCTCGCACAATTCCACGCGCAATCGGTTAAGTCTCGACAAAGCGCGGTGTTGTAACCGGCAATTTTCATAGCCCTGCAACCAAAAGGTCGCCCAATTACGCACATGTCCGTGTGAACGCCCATTAAAATAACATTTTTTATCCCGCGTTCTTTGAACAGACATTCTTTGTATTCTGTGTTTCCGATCATTTCGACGAAATCGTCTGTCAAAATATCGTTGTCTTTAATTTTCAAAATCGGCGTTTGCCTGAAGTCCGGTGTTTTGCCGCGACTTTCAAAACAATTTGGGTCGCCGTTTGGCAACACCCATTTTGCATCTTTTTCTCCGGCGTAGGCGAGATGCGAGTGTTCATTTTCGCCGCCACGACCGTGAACCCAAAAATCCCAATGTCGCGGATTGCCGAAACCATGACGATATTTTGCCGATGTTTTGCGGGCGGGCAAATCGGAATAGTGTTTGTCAATATCATGACTGCTTGGTGCGAAAACGATAAGTATTCCTTTGGCGCGTGCTTTATCGAAAACGCCGTTCATTTCTTTGGCAAGTTCCTCCAACCTCGCCGTTGCGTGAACGCAAGGATGAAATGCCCACATATCACAAACAATTATCGCTGTTTCTTTGGGATTCCAATTTTCGATGGTTATTTTTGGTTGACCTTCTTTGGTGCGGTCGCGAAGGTGAACCGCCCAATCGTCCGCCGCATTTGCAAATACTTGCAATAAAGCCAGTATCAGAATTGACGAAAACGAAAGGATGAAAAAATTCTTTACATGTTTCATTTTTTTTAATTTTGGTTATACCGTAGCTGGGCTTCGCCCTTGAACAACCGCTTCACGTTGTTGCGTTTGCCTAACGCTCTGCATTGTAGGTTCACCGCAGCTTCGGGAATTTTAAAAACAGCTTGAGCATAAATGCTAATTGCCCCCAACACAAGTCAGAAGATTCTAGCAGACACAAAAACAAAAACAAGACTACGTCCAATTTTTTAAATCAGCACACAGATGACGCAGATTTTTTGGGTAGATATTCGCAAGATCAGAAAGCGGATTGGGAATTTGGGACATCGTCTTGAAATAAAACCGTTTCAATAAAGTGTTCCTACTGCCCCTTTCGGGGTGTAGGAACATTTTTATCGAAACAGAAATCTCAAATACGAAATTTAAAAAATCCCTTTTCGTGCTAAAAAATTTCCCATTTTGTGATCATTGCCGACAATTTGCATGTTTCTCTTCCTATACTGAAGCTGTTTAAAATTCCTGAAGCTGAACACGCAAGCGTAACAACGTGAAGCGGTTGTTCAAGGGCGAAGCCTATCGCCCTACCGGCTACGGTATAAAATTTTTTCATTTCCAACCCCGTCGAATTCGACGGAATTAAAATTCGGGTTATGCAAATATTCCCTCGATATACCCAAGCCGTTTTAAAATTCCTTAAGCTGAGCACGCAAACGTAGTATTGCGAAGCGGTTATTCAGGGGCGAAGCCCGCCGCCCATACCGGTGTCGGTATTATTCTGCGACATTGACTTTTAATTCTGCGGGTTGGTCGCTGATATTTAAATCCAATGGGCTGGTTTCGGGAGATTGAAATTTTTGGGGAATTATGTTATTTTTCTCCCAAAAGGCATTTCTCTTTGTTGCCAAATATTCTTGTTCTTTCGCTGGTAATGAAAATTCTTCCGGTTTCCATTGCAGGTCTTCGGGAAAGTCAATATTTTTGGTGAGAATCACTTTGTATTCTCCTGACGCGGCACCGTTACCGGAAAGGTCGCGGATTTTTGTTGTAATGACGGCAACTCCTTTGGAATCAGTCAAGCCGCTACAGCCGCGAAGCGGTTGCGGTTGTTTATTGATCAATGAAACGACGACTCCGCCAAGTGGTTTGTTGTTGTTTGTTACTGTTATCGTAACAGGATGCAACCCCTTCAATTCCTGTGGCGTTTGCGAACATCCGGCAACAAAGAACAATAACGAAAATATTACATAATAACGTATTTGTGTACACATTTTGGTCTTCCTATTTTGAGGATAAAATTTATTTACGAAACCTCTAATCACATTATTTTATTCGCTACGAAGAATTTTAAAAAATGTTTTATACCGTAGCCGGTAGGGCGATAGGCTTCGCCCTTGAACAACCGCTTCACGTTGTTGCGCTTGCGTGTTCAGCCTCAGGAATTTTAAAACAGCTTCAGTATATAAGTTGCTTTAACAAGTTATGTATCATAAAATCCTTCATGGTGAAACAAGTTTTTTAGAGATACCACTAAAAACTAAAATTCGTTAAGAGTTAAAAACTCAAAGTTTTTAACTCTTAACTTTTTCGTATACCGTAGCCGGTAGGGCGATAGGCTTCGCCCTTGAACAACCGCTTCACGTTGTTGCGCTTGCGTATCCAGCTTCAGGAATTTTAAAACAGCTTGAGTATAACTGTTCAGTTACCCGAACAGATTTATTGTGAGTGAGCAACTGAATAATTACACTTTTTCTACATTTTTTACAACGACTTTGCTTCGCCGCCATCGCGGGTGCCGAGTGCGCCCCAAACTCCGAACGGTGATTCTCCGGTAACATCGCCAACAGGATTTGCCGCTGGAAATGTATTGGCAGTGCCGGAATCAATTGTTTCTGAAACAAATCTCACGGAAGCATCAAGTAATGCAACATTGACTCCGCCGTTATGATAACTTGTTGCCGAAACCGCAATATTCCAGTTATTGGAACCTAATGCCGCACTTGGAGCGTTTGGCGGAAATGTTGTCAGAAATGCTATTCCTTGCATTTCGCCTGCCGCATAATTCCAACCACTATCCGCTCCTTTTCCGGCTTCAAAATTAGTAACGTTATATTTTCCGTTCGTTACCAAATTGTACACGGCTTGTCTGCTGACAAGAACAGACGGATTTCCCGTTGTACCGGGAAAAGTACCGGAAGTTGAAGAGGCACTCCAGATACTTGTGCCGGTGATTGTCGGATAATTTGTGAGAATTTTTCTCGACGTATCTAACGCATTACAAATAGCTCGTTCTCCAAAAGCCAATGTATTACTTGTTCCGTCGTGAATAGATGCGAAAGTCAAATTCGATCTATTAATGAATGCTCCCCGCCAACCTCTTGAACATGGTCCGGTATCGTAAGGTGCCGGATATGCGGCAGGATTATCGCCCATACAAAAGCGATAATTTGTTCCGGCAGTATAATCCCTGGGTTTTGTGCTACCGGCTCCATTTGTCGGACAATAAAGCGTCGGAATGTTTTGTGCCATCGGATTTACCGCGCCGCCGTCTGCTGCCGGAATTGTGTGCGCATAAGTCCATACAAGTGTCGAACTCGTGGTTGTTGGCGTAGTGCAGTAGCGATCATACAGACCAGACTGCTCAATAAATGGTAATAACAGCACAAACGCACTGTAACGATCTCGACGGTTTGCAGCCGGTCCCACTTCGTTACACATTGTGAACAGTACTTTGTTAACATCGTAGTGATTGTGTACCGCAATGCCAAGCTGATGAAGATTGTTACTGCACTGCGATCTTCGCGCCGCTTCTCTTGCTGCTTGAACCGCGGGCAATAATAACGCAATCAAAAGACCAATGATTGCAATCACTACCAAAAGCTCAACAAGCGTAAAAGCAAAAAAACCAAGACAAGGTTTAGGAGATTTCCAAATAGAATTATCGTTACAAAAATTCGTAACTTGCGATTTTTTGTTCCCGAAATTAAGTATTCGCCCCCCCCCCCCCCGTCTTGCCCAAATTAACATTTGTTGTAACGTCAATATTTACATCGATTTCAGCATTGACCAAACTTAACACTAAATCTGTCTTTTTCATTTTCTCCTCCATTTCAATTTTGTCACTGGATTTGATAAACATTTGTAAAAATTATTGCGCTGCAACTTTTCTCGTTTGGTAAAAAGAAAACATTAACAACACAATAAACGACTATTTAAACGCGAAAAAATTTAACACGGCACAAACCGAAAAT
>JAIRWK010000289.1 GCA_031268995.1 Planctomycetaceae bacterium | reverse complement strand
CAAAAAATAATTCCGGCGCAAGTACTGATTTGAAAACTTGCGGAATTGTAACAACACGAAATTATGTTGTCAAGCAGGACAATACGCCAAATAAAAATTTTTTTGTAACCACTCACGGGTTTTATACCGAAGCATGAAATACAATTTTCTGAATAACCCGTGAACGGTTATACCGTAGCCGGTAGGACGATAGGCTTCGCCCCATAGGTATTAAGTTAAGGGTTTAAGTTTTTAATTTTCAAATAGTTGTTTCAACAAAATGTCAGGTGATTTGTGGCTATTTACAAGTTGTTACCGTTTATTTTGTTTTTTGAGGAGAGCGGATCGATAAAATCATATTTTTTAAAGCAACCTTAAGTTTTGCTAAAAGTTCTTCCATAGCACGAATTGTATACTCATCGTACTATGAAATTCAGTTTTTATTTTTTTGACAGGATTTACAGGATAGCAGGATAGACAGGATTTTTTTATTATATCCTGACAATCCTGTTATCCTGTCTTAAAAAGATAAATTTCATAGCAGCTTTGGTATACCAACTTCTCAGATCGGATACAATGGAAAAAATTTACAGTGAACGCTTACTACAAGTTTATACTCAAGCTGTTTTAAAATTCCCGAAGCTGGATACGCAAGCGCAACAACGTTAAGCGGTTGTTCAATGGCGAAGCCTACCGCCCCTACCGGCTACGGTATACCTATGGTCTATCGCCCTACCGGCTACGGTATAGAATGTTTTTCGGGTGTCATTTGTTTTTTTATTTTTTGGGTTAAAGTTTTGTGTGGGGTAATGGAATTAGTTTTGGCGTTTTTTTGTTGTTTATGTTTTTTCATCCTTTTTATAAAAATTCGGTACAGTCTATACCTAAACTGGTTGTATAAATAAATTTAGTGTGATATATGAATTGTGTTAGTTTACTTTTTTCGCATTTGCCTAAACAAATATCCGGACGCGATAAACCAATTCAACAACTTAAAACCGCAACCGCTTTTCTAAAAACACAAAATATCACAATACTCACATCCGCTGGGCAAACGCATTGGGATTGTATTTTGTCGGCAGTTTTGGATAGTGGGATTCCCGTTCATTTGGTTGTCGCTAAACCAATGACGATTGAGGAAATTTCTGCACAATTTTCTTATGAATTTAATTCTTATAATATTGTCGAATCATGGGAAGCACGCGATAAATTTATTTGTTCTAATGCTGGTTGCTTATATCCGTTGTGGTTGCGGCGAAATGGTCATATTTCACAGTTGATAACAAAAAATTCATCAAATTCATCGCGAGTTGATTTGCGTTTTGCTTGTTCTTCGTATAGGTTTGTGGATTCTGGTTTGAAGTATTTGTTATCTGATTTATCCGCAGAAGTGGAATTATTGCCCGATAATTATTTGTGGCATTGGACACGCGGCAAACATGGAATTTGGGCAGGCGAGACACGCAGGAATTATTGTAGCGATATATTGAATTCGAATTCTCCGCCGCGTGATGCGTTGGCGACTCTTACCCGCATATTACGCGAAAAAATAATACGGGCAAGTGGGTTAAAAATTGCAAGTAATACTCCCGTTACGGCTTTCACCGAAAATAATCCGGCTGATTCAAAGGCAATGTTCACTTGGCGAAAAGATAGACAACAAATGAATTTTGAACCTTACGGAATCGGAATCGAAAAAGAATACTTAAAAACAAAAGGCGCAAAATTGCTCCAATACGGCACAACTCCAGATTGGAATACCATGAAATTCGATAACAGATGGAAAAACGAAAACGAGTGGCGAATACACGGTGATTTTTTGTTAGAAGACGATTGTACAGACAAGATGATCGTCGTAGTTCGGAAACCGCACGAGATCGCAAAAATTCAAGAATCGTTCAACGGCAAAATAGTATCTTACGAAAACAAATAACGCTTTCTATTCCGTAGCCGGTAAGGCGATAGGCTTCGCCCTCGAACAACCGCTTCACGTTGTTGCGTTTGCGTGTTCAGCTTCGGGAATTTCAAAACAGCTTGAGTATAAATACACGTTTTTGTGTCCTTTGAACATTCAATACAAGACTCTTGAGTTGAAAAAGAAACTTCCGTGTTTTAGTTTTTCTCTGTATGAGTTTTGGTGACTTTCAGCTGTGAAAATTGGTTGTCCGTAGCCGCATGTTACGGATAAATGTTTGCCCAATGTTGCAGTTCCGCCTACACCTAAACTTGACAAGAAATCAGACGGTCGCAATGTTGGCGGATAATCGCGATAAAACACGCCGCCGTGATCAATAAAACTAAATAAATCAACCCTAAATTCTCGACTCATAATTTCTTGACTTTGCTTTACGACGGATTCACAAGGCTTCACGCGGCATTTTTGTAACGATAAATCTGCGCCGTCCCAAATTGTGTAACGTGCTTCCGCGCTGACAAGATAACCCGAATCACCGCTCATCAATCCTTCGGGCGTTCCGCGAACGGTTGCCACTCCTCCGATTTGGAATATTTGACTTTGGGGCAAATCTGTCATTGCCGTACTGCCGTTACCGCGAAGAATAAATGTTGTGTGTTTGTTTGGATACCAAACTTTCATCAGATTAAATTTCATTAAACAGAAATTATTGTGAACATAATCTAAAGCAAAGCCACTCGGAACCAACGTTGCCGCATCACCGGTTACAACCGATAAACCGCTAAACAATACACTTTTTTGATTGCGATAACTATAGTCAAGTCCGACAGTTAAACCGTTAAGTTTTTCGGCGTAATTGAGATCAACATCGAAATATGTCTTTGAGTTATAATTTTCGTAACGTAAATAAGCGTCAAGCCGACTCTTTTTTGTGTTCCAAATAATTTGTTTAAATCCGGGTTTATATTGTTCAGCGGTGCCGTTGATATTCAACACTGCAAAAGGTCCTGATATTGTTGTCGGCGTGCCGTAGTAATACGTCATGTCAAAAAACGTTCCAAACCGGCTCACCGGAATTTCGCCCGACATGTACAACGCCGTTGTTCCCTTCGTCTCATCGTAAGAAACAAAAAATGATTCGTCTAGTCCCGTAATATTGAGCAAATTCAAATAAACGCCGTTGCGAATTTTACCTGAAGTTGTCCGTCCTGAATTATCGACATAATAACCGGCAGAAATCGGTTGGGGCAATATTTGCGTCAACTTCAATGTACTCGAACCAAGTGAATCACCCGGTTCAATTTCGGCGGTGAGTTGACTTTGGAAAGTGCGGTTATAGCGTAAAATTTCATTCTCCAACCTTTGCAGACTCATTGATCCATTGGCGGAGAAACGAAATTGTTTTTTGACAAAATGCCGATTGAAAAGGCGGTGTGTTGTTTCTAGTTTTGGCGAGCCATGTCCAAAAAAACTCGGGCATTGAACTTTGGTCTCAATTTTGGTAGCAGCAATTTTTCCCTCAATTATCTGAACAGTAACCACGCCGCCTTCAATATCCTGAATCGGCAATCCCGCACGACCAAGAATACGTTTTTCGTTGAACAGCGAATCAATTTCGATGACCATATTATAGAGATCGTAAATACTTACGGTTTCCATCGCAATATACCGCGACGTAATCGCCTCAAGCTCATGAAGCGGCAATGTCGTAGGAACCGGCGAAAAAATCACACGGTTTAATTTGAAAATTTTCTTTGTTGATTTGTCATCAAGATTAATAGGCGGTGGTTGTGGTGAAGTGATTTTTACACCGGGCAGGGGCGAGGTTGCTTGTTGAATTTGGCGTTCGATTCGGTATCGTTCGACACGTTGATCGGGCGGAGCGATTTCGGTTAGAGTTGGGTCGCGTGGAGGCGGAGCTGATTGGGCAAGTACAAAATTGTACTGCGTAGATGCAACAGAAATTATTGTTACAAAAATAAACGTAACAACCCGAAATAATTTTCGCAACATAACGAAACCAACATTGACGGTAGGATTCGTTCTTGGACCCACATGTTCAGTTTCAGAAATTTCGGGGCAGCTTGAATATGTTTTCGTCAATGCCCTCAAATTATGCACGGTAAATAGGTTCATTTTATTTTATATACTCAAGTTGTTTTGAAATTCCTGAAGCTGCGGTAAACCTACAACTCAGAGCGTTAGGCAAACGCAACAACGTGAAGCGGTTGTTCAAGGGCGAAGCCTACCGCCCATACTGGCTCTGGCTTCGGTACAATGATGCGCTAAAGTTGATCTAAAAATCACGGCAAATCCGCACGCTCTACATTCCCTCGCACCGTCCGGCAATTGCAAGCAATCAAAATCACGGCTGGTCAGTCATCGGACAAATATCAACAAATGTTTAGATAAAGAACAGTAATTACCGATTTTGACAGTAACTCATGTTACGCACGATACGGAAATGATGTTGGTTATTCAGTCGATTGATAGAAAAAAGGTAAAATATTGGTAACTATTCAGTTGCTTTTAAATAACCACAGAGAGCACAGAGTTCACA
>JAIRWK010000268.1 GCA_031268995.1 Planctomycetaceae bacterium | reverse complement strand
CCTAGTTTTTCTATTCAACCTAACCCCACGCTTTCGGCTGTTTTTAAGGCATTTTTACACAAAAAGTCCTGTTTTGATGCATATTTTCGCCCAATTTTTACCCGGGTGCGTAACACGAGTTCCTTAGAATACCTAGTGTCTAGCGTCATCTAAGTATTAGGATATTTTCACCAACCAATTATACTCAAGCTGTTTTAAAATTCATGGAGCTGATCACGCAAGCGCGACAACGTGAAGCGGTTGTTAAAGGGCGAAGCCTATCGCCCTACCGGCTACGGTATAATTAATCGTTGTTGGTTAGTTTCGAAAAACAAATTGCCTGATATACTCTCAATATAGATTTTTATCATTATGGAATAATTTTTGGATCAATTAAAACATGTCTGATGCTACTCCTCTTTCCGAATCTGATTTAAAACTTCAATTGTTTGCAGAATCGTTAGATATAGAGTTTTTGCGTGGAATTGGTGAACGTCCTCCGTCGGCGGCGTTTATTCAGAGGATTCCTATACGCTTTGCAAGACAACATTGCCTTCTTGGGCTTGCCGATGACGGTAATATTCTTCCTGTTCTTATTGGCAAAACGGAATCGTATCCGCTTCTTGATGTTGTTTCAAGATTTTTGAATCGTCCTGTTCAACCTCTTTTCGCAAGTTCATCACATATTTTAGCGGCGATCAATGTTGCCTATCAGTTGCAGGAAAGTCAAACGCAAGACCTTGTTGAAACACTTGATCGTGAAGCTGTTCTTGCGGATATTGAAAAAATTTCGCCTCGTGAAGACCTCTTGGATACTCATGGGCGTGCGCCGGTTATTCGTCTTGTGAATTTGATTTTTTTCGATGCAGTCAAAGCACGAGCTTCGGATATTCATATCCAACCTTCCGAAGAAGAACTTATTGTACGATTTCGTATTGACGGAGTTCTTTTTGATACATTTAGGTTGCCTAAAAAATTACAAGATGAAGTAGTCAGCCGTATCAAAATCATTGGTCGGATGAACATTGCCGAAAAACGGTTGCCGCAAGACGGGCGTGCAACGGTTCAAATGGGTGACCGGCTCATTGATCTGCGAATTGCATCGCTTCCGGCGAGTCACGGTGAACGGGTCGTATTACGATTACTTGATAAAAGCGCACGGTTGTACACGCTCGATCAACTCGGCATGGACAAAGAAAATTTGCAAACATTTCGCGAGCTGGTTCATTTAGAACATGGTCTTATTCTTGTAACGGGTCCGACGGGTTCCGGCAAAAGCACAACACTTTACGCCGCACTTCAAGCCATCAACACCGTTGACCGCAACGCTCTCACGTTGGAAGATCCAATTGAATACCAACTGGAAGGAATCAGCCAAACACAAATCAATGAAAAGAAAGGCTTGACGTTTGCACGAGGTTTACGCAACATTTTACGTCAAGACCCCGATATTATCATGGTTGGTGAAATTCGAGATCAGGAGACGGCAATCATGGCAATTCAAGCTGCACTTACCGGTCACATGGTATTTTCAACATTACACACCAACGATGCTGCCGGAGCAATCACCCGCTTACTTGATCTTGGCATAGAACCGTATCTTGTCGCCAGTTCGCTTGTTGCCGTATTAGCGCAACGTTTAATACGAAAGAATTGTCCGCAATGTTCTGTTCCGTATCAACCGAACGATGAATTGTTGAGAATTGGTCTTGCAAGCGATACAGTGGGAACGTACAAAAAAGGAACCGGTTGCGAATTTTGCCGTCGAAGCGGTTATCATGAACGAATCGGACTTTTTGAACTTTTAACCGTTGAACCGTCGATTCGTAAATTGATTCAAGATCGCGCCAACGCAACAACAATTCGAGAAGAAGCGTCCAAGCTCGGTATGCAACTGCTACGAGATGACGGAATCGGTAAATTTTTATCGGGATTGACAACCATTGACGAAATCGCTCGTATCGCCTCCCGTACAATTGTTGAATAATTTTTGTTGCAATAACCACGAATATAATTCGGCACGCGAATAAACATTCTCAACAATATCGTGCCTGCCGTTTGCAACTATTGTCAAGCGGACATTCTTATGGTTATTGTCCAGCATCGCTTGTACCACAAATTCTGAACTATTTGTAGGAACCGTTTGATCCTTATCTCCATGAAAAAACCATGCAGCAACATGTTGTAACTTTTTCGCTCGCTCAGGTTCGCCGCCTCCTGACACGGGAACAACTGCAGCGAAACGTTCAGGATATTCCACCGCCGTCTCAAAAGTTCCAAAACCGCCCATACTGTAACCAGTCAAATAGACCCGCGATGTGTCAACCTGAAAACGATATCGGGTTTCTTGCAACACTTGATCAAGTAAAGCAATGATCCGATACGGCTCCCATCGTTGCGTATCACAAATCGGTGTAACACAAATAAAAGGAAAAAAAGCCGTCTCCTGCCCTTTGAATGTTTCTTGAGATAAAAAATACGGGTCTTTATTTTCTAAAACACGAATATCTTTACCCGACTCGCCTGCACCATGCAAGAAAATCAGAAGCGGTTGTTTACCGGAATAATCGTTGTAGCCGCGTGGAATACGCAGCAGAAAATCATAGCCGTCAGGTGTAGATTTTTGTACGACAAATGTATCTCCACGCCAAACCAAATTAAAATCATAAACCAGCCGATAGCCAAGAACACCAAACGACACAAACAAAATAATAACAAATACAATACGTAACATGATTTTCATTGATATTTCCCTTTTATACTCAAGCCGTTTTAAAATTCCTGAAGCTGTGGTAAACCTACAACGCAGAGCGGCGTTAGGCAAGCGTATACCGAAGCCGGTATGGGCGGCAGGCTTCGCCCCTGAACAACCGCTTCGCGATGCTACGCTTGCGTGTTCAGCTTCAGGAATTCAAAACAGCTTGAGTATAACAACGTGAAGCGGTTGTTCAAGGGCGAAGCTTATCGCCATACCAGCTTCGGTATAATTTAAAATTCACAAAAGCTGAACATGGAATCGCAACAACGTGAAGCGATTGTTCAAGGGCGAAGCCTACCGCCCATACCGGCTTCGGTATAACCGCTTTTCAATGCATACTTACCGCTTTTCGGTACGTACCGACCGCTTTGGGGTATGCACCGACCGTTTTGGGGTATGTATCGACCGCTTCTCGGTACGTACCGATTGCTTTTCGGTGCGTACCGATTGCTTTTCGGTATGTACCGATTGCTTTTCGGTATGTACCGATTGCTTTTCGGTACGTACCGATTGCTTTTCGGTAAGTACCGATTTGCTTTTCGGTATGTACCGATTGCCTTTCGGTATGTACCGATTGCCTTTCGGTACGTACCGACCGCCCTTCGGTGCGTGCCGAAAAGCCTTTGGTACGCACCGATTGTGTTTCGGTACGTACCGATCAACCCTTTTTCGGTGTTGGCGATTGTTTTTTGCCAACATTATGTCGTTCTTTGTTCTTTATCTTTGGGCAAGTGTTGTTCGGGAAAAGGCAATTGAACAGTTTATACCATAGCCGGTAGGGCGAAGCTGAACACGTAATCGTAGCCTCACGAAGCCTATCGCTCATACCGGTTACGGTATAAAAATTGTCGAATAATACAAATAATGATGATTGAGATCGGCAATCCGAACATTAAAAATTGCTGTGTCTTTGAACGCGGACGGCAAATGACGCCCAGCGGCGGTCCCGGTTCGGCAAGACTTTGCAAAATCAACCAGCCGATAATTTTCTCATCACGCAACATTGGAGTCCAAGCATCATGCCCCGAAACGTCATAAAGCGTCAAATAAGCATCTCCACCAACAGCTTTGATTGCTGTTATCATTTGCTCCGTTTTATCAAATGGTGTTCCGTTGTCTCTGCGATTGTTAAAAGCCCATATTATCGTACCTAAAAACAACTCAGGTTCTGCATCTTGGGGAGGGCGACCTGAACCTGGTGTCAATGCCACAAAACGTCGAGGATGTTGACGCACAAATTCCCATGCAGCACTACCGCCTGACGATGCGCCGATAATACTTATTCGGTTCACGTCAACAGGAAACTCCTGAATAATGGCTTCAAGAATTTCACCGGTAATCGTAAGCGGCGAATCACCTTTGTCCTCTTTTTTTGAAATAGAACGTTCCCAACGGTTATTGTCCTTGGGGCATTGCGTTGCCAACATGAAAAAATCACGTTGCTGCGAACCTGCGAAAAATTCCATCGCATTTTGGAGATGTGCAAGTTGACGGGTATTGTCGTTGCCGCTTTCACCTTGCCCATGAAACCAAACTATCAGCGGATATTTTTTGTTCGATTTAATCTCTCGCGGCATACGCAATCGAAAACGAATCGACTGCTCTTTGAACCGACCGCCGGTATATTTGTATTCCATTGACGCAAAACAATCGACTATCTTGGGGGCGGCAACATAACCGCCGCCAGAATGATGAGATTCTTTGTTCAACGTCAAACGCACATCGCGAGAAGAAACAAATTTGGCAGGTTCAAGTAAAGTAATACTGTTCTCCGCGGAAATTAAAGTATCAGAAGTATAAAGAGTCATGACAGCAAACAACGGTAAAATAATTGTTTTATTGGAAATATTAAAATACATTATTCGCAATCCTGAAATGGAAAGAGTTACAAATGACAAAGGTATCAAGAAAGCCCAGTACGGACAAAATCGAATATCCAACCATCTGATCTTTGTATCAGAATCGAGTATATAGATAAAACAAATCACATCAAGCAAAATTATAATTGCAATAGAACTCATAAAAAATATAAACTGCGAAGTAGGAATTCCCATTCCAATCTTAAACAGACGTTTCAACAGAAATATACGGACGAACATAAACAAGAATCCCAAAATTATGACAACGGGAACCAACAGCAGCCACGAAACCCGCCCCGTCAAGAAAAATAACACCATTGGCTGGTAAAGAAAATACAAATAAAGTTCCCAATAATACCCAAACGAAATAAAAATATCCCAGATGATCACACAAATATCAAATGGTATAAGAAAGTAAATGAATAAGTGGTACGATATTTTTTTGAGATATTGCGATAATCTTATTCTTATTTTCGGTAAGCGGACACCGCTTTGGATAACGTAGTAGATGATTGCAAGAAGGGCAACGAATAAAATAATTTTCCAAATTAAAACAGAGAAACAAGTACACAAAAAAATTGTCCAGAATATCACATAAAAAAGAATCGGTGAAAAAGAAATCGTGTTAAAAATTCGCCGAAAAGGATTAAGGTATAACCCCAAAAGAAAAACAAATAATATAATAGACGCAACAAGAAGCCGCCACGTAACAACACTGTAATAAAGGAAATAACATGGCGCAAAGTAAATACAATCCCACGTATTGGATGGTAAACGAGCAATTTGCTGATAAATTTGAAACATGCCGGATGATAACTGAGACAAAATAATATTGATAATATCATAAAAAATAAAACAGAAAATTAAAAACGGAAAAACAAGAACACGACATGACCGATAAAGCCTTTTCCAACATTCAGGCGAATAAAATATCCGGCGAAAATAAAAATAAGTTCCCAATATAAGAGTCACGTAAAAAATCACAGACACAATCAGTTTTGGCATCAAAATACCTTCATTCAATAAAAGATAGAATGAGGTAATGGTATATTCATAGTAAATAAAAAAAAGATTAAGACGTATTACATCACATCGGTTATCCAAATAAGCAAACGGCAAACAAGCAATATAAAACATCGTTTGTACCAGAAATAACAGATAAGGAGCAAAACAAAACGCTCCAATCAGAATAATTACAATAATAAAATAACGAATCAATAATGCCGCTTGTTCATTGCGACGTGAAGAATATCTAATTCTTTGAACATACCGAAAGAAACCAGCAATGACAAGAAAAATAAGAACAATTGTCAAAATTAGTTTCCATGAAACCTCACCGGTAATGAGAAGATTTGTCAATGGATTCGTATAAAATTCCCGAACTATCCTTTGTGGAATTGCCGGAATAAAGATAAAGAAATATTGATAGGCACTCTTAACCAGAACATTGCCCCACACGGTATTGACCAAAATGATTCGCCATGAAATCAATACAAATAAACACAAAACTAATGCCGGAATATTTTGTGGAAGAATACAATACAAAAATAAACGTTTGACAACTCTGAGAAACGATAAAAAACGCCGCTCCAACGGATAGTAATTCAAATATTCAATACATCGGACAAACAAAACCGGTCGTGGAAGAGATACTTGTGTCAATAAATCAAGTCGTCTTTGAATAATAGGCAACCGAAACATAGCCGATATGACAAATCCGGCAGCAAGAGTCCAAAGAACGAATGAATACCAATTTGCCCAAAATTCCGGTCTCAAACTAAACCAAAGCAAACGTCGGCTTCGTTCATCAGGAATAAGTAATTCAGAATTAAACAAAATCAAAATATTGAGCAGACAAAACAGAACAATCCCAACACAAATTCCAACCGTTTTCAGAATAAAAAACGGTCGCTTGTTATGATTGCCCGTAACACTTTCTTGGATGCTTTTAAATGTAAATTTTGCCATGTGTGGAATCTAACTACTATATATTCAAGCTGTTTTAAAAGTCGTGGAGCTTAACACAGAGATGCGACAACATGAAGAGGTTGTTCAATGATGTAGTTTATACATCCGCACCCGCCACAATACAGTCCCTGATTGTATCAGCCCAATAATAAATGTAAATCGGCTTGAGAAAAAAATATTTTTTATTTCACTACCCTGAAATACAAGTATACTGAAGCTACTTTAAAATTCCCGAAGCTGAACACGCAAGCGCAATAACGTGAAGCGGTTGTTCAAGGGCGAAGCCTATCGCCTTACCGGCTACGGTATACTTGCAAAAAACACCTCCACGTGAGATAAAAAATTTTCCGGTAGGTACTTGACTGGTGATATTAGATATGTTAAAGTCCCCGCATGCTTTGTGCTTTGTTGTTTGCTCAAGTTGCCTTAGGATTCCTGTTTGACACGATAGCACGGCGATGTGAAGCGGTTGTTCAGCGGCGCAGCCTACCGCCCATACCGGTTACTGTGTCGTTTCGAAAAAATAAAAATTTTTCCATTTTGTTTGATCTGGGGTCTGGTATTCCATCCCTTTTCCGCTATGATTTGTCCTCAGTTGATGGTATTGATTCGAAAAGTTTATGAAAGGATCATTTCGTATGAAAAGCCGTGTTTTCCTAACTGTTATTATTGTCGGATTTCTTTTTGGTCTGTCGGTTGCTCTGGCACAATCGAATATAAAGCAATCGGCGACCGCTACAAATTCCGGTAAACCTGTTGCTAGTACTTCTTCTGTTGTGGCGAAGGACAAAGGTAAATCCGCAGAAAAAAAGAACCGTGTTGACCTGAAAACCCGAACGATGGTTGGTAAAAGACTGGATCGGGTTGAGGAAACATCGCGTGGCAAGGAATACCATTATCTTTACCGAGTTCAGGCGGAACCGACCGAAACGGAAATTCCCCGATATGCGATTAACCCGCAGTACAGTATTTCCTATACCCAAGAAGGTTTTCAGAAAAACGATTCTGTTACGCTTCTTTCCGAAAATACGGAAAAAGATACGGATTCCCCCATCTGGGTTTACGATGTTGCCTACGTTGGCAGCGGCGAACGAATGCTCACATTTAGTACGACCGGCAGTACAGGTTTCGCGACATTTTCCACTGCAATTAGTGAAACTGACCCTGGCGATGGGAATGGAGACGGGGGGGGAGACGGGGACGGAGGAGAAAATGGCGGGGAAAACGGAGGAGAAAATGGAGAGGAAGAGGGAGGAGAGGACGGTCCAGAGTCAGACGGTGGTGGTGGTTCCGATGGACCCGGTGGATCTTGTACTTAAATTTATAAAATTTGTTATCAATTTGTTTGTTATATTTTTATTACCAAAGTTTTGGAGTTTTGTCATGTTATTCATTCGATTTTGTTTTGGTGTTTCAGTGTTTTTTGTTGTGTTTTTTATGTCTCTGGCATTTGCACAACAACCCAATAAGTCTCTGCCGTCTTCCTTTGAAGAACTGCGTACCAATGCCGAATTGGTAACGAATGCAGACAAAAGAGCCGGTCTTACAGCCGCGTGGATCAAGAATAATTCTTTGAATAAACTCACGTGGCGGCAACATATTGAACTCCTTTCCTATCTTAATGCTCCAGATTGGTTAGACAAAAAAAACATGTCTGTTCGTTGGACAGGTAAGATTGTTGCTCCCGCCAATGGACAATATGTTTTTGAACAACTTCGCACCTATTACACGGACGGGAAAATGAAGTTGTGGATCGGCGGTCATTTGATAATGGAAACGAATAGATCGAACGTTAATGAAGACGGAAACGGTGAAGTTGTTGCTCCGGTTTCGGATGATACCTCTTTTCGAAGTGTTGCCGTTGCACTGCAAGGCGGTGTCCCGACAGATTTTCTTTTGGAATATCGTTATGATGCTCAAAATATCGAGTTACGAAAGAACTACCAGCCCCGATTTCCAGTTGCCGTTTTGATGTGGGAATCGGAATCGCTGGAACAGCAAATCATTCCCAAAGAAGTGTTTTGGCAACCGACGGACAAACAACATGGACTAGTTGCTGAATATTTTGCCGATTCCGCTTTGAAACGGAAAGTAGCCAATCGTGTTGATGGTTCTGTGGATTTTGTGTGGAATCGGGGGGCAATCGTCAATAGTTATTCTTCTTCCCAAAGAGAAATCGTGAAAAAAGTTTTTCCTTCTCTCGTTAATGAAAATTTACTTCACACCCTGAACCAATCGGATGCAACCTATCTTGCTCAACAGGGATTGTCGGTTTTATTATCGTCTATGACGGCAACGGAGCGGATTGTTCTTGTGGACACGATTTCCCGACAACAACAGATATTGAATAAAATTCCTTACAAAAATCTGACGGAACAACTTCAATTTGTTTCCATGTTTCCGGCGAGAAATCATGTTCATTTCCTTTTGAAATGGTCGGAATTGAACGAACCGCCTCATCTTTTACCGGGTTCATACACTGCGGGTAAAGGGTCTTACGTCGATGACAATATTACTCCTTATCGGCGTGTTGGGCATCTTTGGGGTGAATTTGATGTTGCCGAGATTGACGATTTGATTCAAAACTATCTGGAACTCGAAAACGGCAACTGTAACTTGACTCTCGCCTATATTTTGATTTGGGCATGTAAAGAAAATAATCTGACATCACGTATCCTTGAACGAATCGAAGAGGCGGTAAAAAATGAAGATATTTCCGGCGATCAACAAATGACTTGGTTGTTGGCGAAAGCGTATGCGGAAGAGGTTGCCGTTCCCTCAACGATAAAGCCGGGGCGTGCGCTTTCAGTACTTCAATATGCGATGCTTGTTGCGGAAAGTAACGATTATCGTTATTGGGCGTTAAAAGAAATCGTTGCAAGGCTCATTACGGTCAATCAAAAAGAAAAAGCCCAATCATTGATTGCCAGTACAAAAAAACAATTCAGCAATGAGAAACAAGTTGAGGAATTGGAGTTATTATTAGTTCATGCGGATGATGTTGAAAAAGCGCATGAAAAGTCGCGGGAATATCGGCAAAAACGAAGTCGGGAAGACTATTTAAAAACGCTTCGCCAACACCAAACACAGGCAAAACAAAAGAATGATACAAAACGTTTGGAACAGGTTCAAAAAACAATTAAAAAATACGAATCCTCCCTTAAAATACAGGATATTCCAAAATAATTTTTTATGCCCAAGTTGTTTTGAAATTCCTGAAGTTGATTACGCAAGCGTAGCATCGCGAAGCGGTTGCTCAAGGGCGAAGCCTATCGCCCATACCGGCTTCGGTATATGATTTGGTTTTGAAAATATCATTTTAAACATTTCAATTATTTTACCTTTAACTTCCATGACATTTTTCATTTATTTCATTAACTTGGCTAAAAATCAGTTGCAGTCCATTCTGATTTATTTTGTTGTATTTTTTAATTTATTTTTTTGTGCTGGTTTATTTTTACCGGCGTCCGAAGTTGGCGTTTATTCGGAGTCTCCTGTTCCTGCCTTATCGGGGACATCGGAGTTATCCGTAACATCTTCTGTAACGTCTGATCCGATTCATTTATTGACTGGTGCAGTAACGGAAACGGCATTTGATTTAATTTTACCGACACCGCTTGTTCGCTCTTGGCAACATCAGAGGACTTACAGCAGTGAGATGAGTAGCGGAGTAGCGGACAAGGAATTGGTAGGTTTGCAAGGTCTCAGTTGGCTTGGCGGTAATCAATCACAGGTGTTAC
>JAIRWK010000174.1 GCA_031268995.1 Planctomycetaceae bacterium | reverse complement strand
TCGGTAGATTTTCAGTCGATATACTCAAGCTGTTTTAAAATTCCGGAAGCTGAACAACCGCTTCACGTTGTTGCGCTTGCATGTCCAGCTTAAGGAATTTTAAAACAGCTTGAGTATAATTTCAAATTTCGCAGTTCGCAAAAAATGTAGGTTTTTGGAAGTTCCCAAAAGTGAAATGGCTTGTCGCAATTCTTTTGTGGTTTGGTAGAATGTTACAGGGTGGTTGTGTTTAGTTTTTTGGTCAAATTTTTGAAATTACTATTGCAATGTCTGTTTGTACGTCTTTGGGATTCGCGTTCCCGTAATTTTTAGGCACCGCGAGGGCGAGGATGGCGAAACTAGCCCCTCCGAAACCACCCATAACTTTAAGGTATTATACTGAAGCTACTTTAAAATTCCCGAAGCTGAACCCGCAAGCGCAACAACGTGGAGCGGTTGCTCAGGGGCGAAGCCTATCGCCCTACCGGCTACGGTATTAACGGTAATTTTATTTCAAGGCAATGCCTTAAAGAGACTTCTTGTGATTTTGTTGCTTTGAGATGTTCACGAATGCGTAATATACTCAAGCTGTTTTGAAGCTGGATACGCAAGCGTAACGACGTGAAGCGGTTGTTCAGGGGCGAAGCCTGTCGCCTTACCGACTACGATATAAGACAAGGGTTCCAATCACCACCTAACCTATAATTATTAGGAGAAAAAAATGTTGTTGAAAAATAAAAATGAGATAAGCCAAAAATACTTTAAATCTGTTGCGTGTATTGCGGTAATTGTCGTTGGTGTAATTTTGTCAATGTTGCTAGTTGGGATGGTGAAGGCAGAAGCGGGAAATGTTTCTGCTAAGATTGAACCTAAAATTGTTGTTCCTGCCGACGCGGTTATTATTCCTTACACAATCAATGGCGAAAATTATTTCTCAAAATTGCCTAAACCGGAAGAGTTGAATGTACCTGATGTGGTGATGGTTCCGCTTGATTTGCATTTGAAAATGACTGAATTGGTAAAATCTGCCGACGACATCCGGTTGAAATTTCAACGCCCAACACCGATAAATATTGTTGCCGCAGCTGCCGAATATGTTGCGGAGGAATTGCCGCAAACCGGAAACGAAATTGTCCTCGACGGCAAAATTTACATCCGCCAATTCCAAAACGAAGGAACTCTGTTACCCTTCAACATCCAAAACAGCATTATCGAATCACCACAACTCGATAATAAACCGGCTTCAATCTCTTCCATCTCAAATACACAATTCGTATTGCGTGTCAGCGGACAAGGTGAACACGTCTTCACGTTTAAAGTTCGAGTTAAAATTCAACAAGAAGGCGGTTGGAGAATCGCCGCCGGTGTACTGCCAACCGCTTCAACCTCAAAAATACAACTCACTCTCCCAAATGAAGCCGGCGATTTGTTGACGGAAAATTCATTCGATGCCCGTAAATGGACTTCAGTTAAAAATAATTCAGGCACAAATAAAAAAATCACAACCGCCCTCGAATCAAACGGAAATTTCGTTTGGCGTTGGCGGTCTGCGATTTCGGAGGGGACGGTTGATCGAAGTCTTGAGGTCGAATCTGTTGTACGTGTTGATTTGCAAGACGATGCCGCGTGGATTTTGTGGTTGCCGAAGTTTAAGATAAGTCGCGGAAAATGGGAAATGTTAAGATTGCAAGTTCCAAAAAATTACACAATCGCGGAAGTTACAGGTAACAACGTGCGAGGTTGGAGTATAGTTGCAAATGATAATGAAGCCAAATTGGAAAATATCCAAACAATTGATGTTGAGTTGTTAAAGCCGGTTGAAGGCGAAGAATTATTGCAAGTCCGCTTATTCAAGAATAAACCCGACAGCACAACCGATAAAGATGAATCGTGGAATTTGTCAACATTATCTGTACCTGAAGCGGGGATACATCGCGGGCGGATTGATTTGCATCGTAGTTCGGTTCGCGAATTTCATGTAACCGAAGCCAACGGCGCATCACTAACAGATCAACCGGCAACACCAATCAATGCCGCTTTTGCAAAAATCAGCACAACGAATCCGCTTGGTTTGACTCCTTTTCAATCTTATCGTTTTATTGCCGAACCTTTCAATTTGTCTATCACTTCAAAACCCGAAAAAAAAGAAATCTCAATTGGGTTTACATCTATCATGAAAGTAACGCAAAAACGTTCTATACTTGAGACGAAAATTAGTATTGCCACAGCCGACCGTCCATTTTTCGCAACAATAAATTTGCCCAAACAATTCAAATTGAAAAAAGTTACCGCACCGAATACGATATTCCACAGCAACGAACAAGACGGTGATGAAAATTTGCTTTATGTTGCGCATGGTAACAAGTTGAATGGGCGTATTGTTATTGGGATTGAGGGCGATTATTTGCCGATGGTGCCGATTCAGAAGGATGATATTGCGGACAAGAAGGATGCGGACAAATCAAAGGATACTGTGAAAAATACCGCAAAAAATACTGTCGCAGAAATTCGGCAACAATATCAAATTGATCAATTGCCGCTTTTTTCGGCGAAGTTTGCGGGGGTTGCTCAGACGCTTGTTTCAAAGTCGGCAACGTTTGAGTTGCTTACGGATATGTCGTTGCGGGCGGAGGCTGTGAATTTGCAGTATTGTTCATTGGCGGACATTTTGTCACATCGTCATTATATTACGTCGCCGCTTGAACAGCGTGAACTTGTCCAACTTGTAATTAAGGATTTGTCGGCTAATTCGTCAGCGAAATTGTTATTTGCCGAAACCAAACCCGACGTACAATGCAGCACGATAACAAATATTAAAGCAAACAGCGAGTCGATCAACGAAACAATTTTGCTGGATTTTAATATCAAACGTGCAGGAATTGCTGAAGTTAAATTTATGTTGCCCGAATGGATGAGAGACGCTGTGATTGAAGCACCTTTTTTGCAACGAAAAAAATTAGCGGAGCGCGATGTCAAAAGAAATGACGGGACGGTTTTGAAATTTATTGATGTAACGTTGGAGTTGCAGGAAAGTGTGATTGGTCATTTGCGGGTGCTTGTTCAAGCGGACAGGGTGTTGCGGGTGGAGAAGGATTACAGAATTTTTGTACCGATAATCGAAACAGGAACGGTAACAAATCAATATGTTGTCATGGAAAACGACCGATTGTCAACTGACGAAATGGTAGTTGATCGTGCAGCGATAATGAATCTTGAGAATCTTGACCGCCGAATGCAAGAGTGGAAATATCTTGCGGGAATGATTGGCGAGAATGTAACGGAGGCGTATTGTATTCGGCGGACAAATTCGGAAGTTGCGGCTAACAATAACTCGACAGTGGAAGCCTCGCTCGCGTTCAAAATGAAACGCCGAGACGCGGTTCGATTGTCGGACGCGAAAATCAATAGAGCCGAAACAAGGTTGATGTATGATCGAAACGGCGAATACCGCGCGGAACAAATTTATCATATCGATAATCAAAAAGAGCCGTATCTTGATATTGTCTTGCCGGACAACGCGTCGCTTTGGGATGTGAGATTTTTCACCGCAGAAACTTGGCAACAACGAGACGCAAACCAATCACCAAACCAAAGCCGCCCAGAAGGTACGCCCGTTAAACCCTGCAAAATGACGACGGATGTAGCGTTATGTTATAACATTGACAAATTTCAGGGTGTGAGGTTCTCTCTTGAAGCAGGCAAAATTTTTCAGGAGGGAGTGCGTATTCCGCTTATTAAGACTGACAGTGGTGATCTTGATTATGTTGTGCGGATTGTTTATGCGGGAACGTCGCGCGGGTTGGGAAATTTGGCGGATACGGAAATGCCGTTTATTAAGGTTTTGAATGTTCCGGTCGGCACGTCGTTATTGAAGTTGTATTTGCCGCAAAATTACAAATACTTTTTTCACGGAAATATGCAACACGTAAATAAAGAACAAACGACCTCAATAATCAAAAAATTCAATGACGATTATATGCAGATGTTGGGTTTAAGATTGCGAAAGACAATGGAGGACGATAACGTTTACGCGAAACAAAGAGCTTACTCAAACATGAAAAATTCAGCCTTGCTTAACAACAGTAATACTGAAAATAATAACAACGTTAGCGATAGCAACGGTAATATTGTTAACAATGAAACCGCACCAAAAGGAATCCCAACTTCGCAAGCAACACAGCAACGGCTACAATTTGACAATAGTTTACCAGTACCTGAAAATATTGCCCAACAATCCGCCGCAGGAGCATCAAATTCCGGTATGTTACGCAATCAATTTGAAAGTCAGGCGAATACTTTTACGAGTAGAATTGTAAATAAAAAATCAATTGAAGTCGAAGATCGTGGGATATTTGCGTTTAGTATGGGCGACCAAGATGGATATGATAGACGTAATGAGAGTAAGGTTAATCCGGTAACTAATTCCATTAACAACTCTGAGTTTTCGGATAATCTGCGAAAAGCGGATACAGATTTTATTACGAATAACACTACACTAATTTCGGCTCCGCCTAAATCGGCTAAAGCTCTTGAGAAAATTGCTCCAACTAACGATGAGAACAATAAGAAATCCAATCAACGTTCGCAAGCTCTATTTAACGGTAATCTTGTTCTGGGGAGCGATTCGCAGCTCAATCGTCAGAGCGGAGTAGCAGAAAATGGGAAAGTGCGTAACGATATAAGTGAATCGAACCCGATTAACGTAACAGCACTTAAAAATAAATTGGTCGATAATAAGACAAGCATCGTGGACAATGTTGCTGTTGGCAGTGGTGTCTCTAGTGGTGTTTTGCCACAAGTTAGAGATGAAAATTCAGATTTTCTTAGAGATGAAAATTCAGATTTTCAGACTGGTGGTAATTTCGTAGGATCGACATCAAATCTGCCGATACCAGAATTAGAATCAACCGGTTCTGTAAGCCCTTTGAATAATAACAAAAATAGAGATAGGTCAGCCCGTTTTGCAGAGCCGTATAAGATAAGCGACGACATTCAAAACAATACTCGTAGTACGAGGAGGCGTGTTATGATGGGGTCAATGAGTAACGTAGCTTCGGATAACAAGAACGTATTAAGCCTCAGTAATTCGATATCCAATAAATCTGATAAACGTGATCTTGATTCTAACAATTTTGAATCAGCTCGTGTTAGCGGTAAAATTGAGCAAGTTACGGTTCAGTCGCTTTCGACTCGGATGTCAGGATTGGATATTGCGGTGCCTTATAATGGAGAGTTACATATTTTCACAACGCCGCAAGGTTCACTTGATCTTTCGTTGCGGGCGTTATCTGACAATACGGGATCGCGGGTTATTTGGTTTTTTGTTTCGCTAATTTGTGTGGGGGTTGTTTATCTTATTTACAAGGTCTTTATAATTGCGGGCAAACGCTTGAGAGCCAGATCGCGATAATAGGCATTGCCCAAAGATAAATGACCATTAATGTTCAATAAACGGTTTTACCTTAGGGTGGTTCCTCTTAACGTTATACTGAAGCTACTTTAAAATTCTTGGATCTGGACATGCAAGCGCAACAACGTGAAGCGGTTGTTCAGGGGCGAAGCCTATCGCCTTACTGGCTACGGTATAAAGTATTATTGGCAATTTTATTTCAGGGTGATGCCTTATACTCAAGCTGTTTTAAAATTCCAGAAGTTGAACACGGAAGCGTAGCATCGCGAAGCGGTTGTTCAGGGGCGAAGCCTACCGCCCATACTGGCTCCGGTATAGCAATAGTATTTTTAGAAATTCCATGTATCTAAAATTCCCCTTTCGTGTTGAAAAAACTGTTGAATAAAAAACTACGGGGGGATTGCGGATTGTTTTTTGGATGGTAGCATGTTGTGTGGGTTTTGTAGCTGGTGGTTTTGCTGGTTACGTTTTTTTTGCGTCCGTGGCGCAACTGGATAGCGCATCGGTCTTCGGAACCGAGGGTTGGGGGTTCGAATCCCTTCGGACGTATTCCTCGAAAGAAAAATTTTTTCTTAAATCTGGAAAAATATGGATTGCGTTTTTTGAGAAATTGTTTTATACTCTCGTGGTTTGGTGATTGGTTTTGAGTTTGATCGCGGTGAATTTTGATTTTCGGTTTGTGCCGTGTTAAATTTTTTCGCGTTTAAATAGTCGTTTATTGTGTTGTTAATGTTTTCTTTTTACCAAACGGAAAAAAAATTACAGCGCAATAATTTTTACAAATGTTTATCAAATCCAGTAACAAAATTGAAATGGAGGAGAAAATGAAAAAGACAAATTTAGTGTCAAGTTTGGTCAATGCTGAAATCAATGTAGATGTTGATGTTACGGCA
>JAIRWK010000150.1 GCA_031268995.1 Planctomycetaceae bacterium | reverse complement strand
GGTTGCTGGTCATTTTCTTCCTTCCGGACACCAGCAACCGTTGGTTGCTGGTCATTTTCTTCCTTCCGGACACCAGCAACCGTTGGTTGCTGGTCATTTTCTTCCTCCCAGATGCCAGCAACCGTTGGTTGCTGGTCATTTTCTTCCTCCCGGACACCAGCAACCGTTGGTTGCTGGTCATTTTCTTTCTCCCGGATGCCAGCAACCGTTGGTTTACGGCGGGCATTACCCACCGTGTGCGGTGGGGTGTTATACCGTAGCCAGCAGGGCGAAGCCTACCGCCCATACCGGCTTCAGTATATCACTGTGATCTAATGAACCGACGCGAAATTATAACATGGCGTGTTTGTAATTGAAGTAGTATCTCAAGCTGTTTTAAAATTCCCGAAGCTACGGTATAGTTGGAGTGGATGGTGAAAGATCGATTTGAAAGAGGTTGAGTTATTTATTGTTTAGTTTATATTGTTCCTGTGGTGTTTGGAGGTTATTGGGGGGCGATATTTTTGGGGGATACAATGGACATGTGGGACAAAAGGGACGCGAGGGACAAAAGGTATTCGGACTGTTTTACAATTTCCGAAGCTGAACACGTAAGTCTGGAAACTGAATGCGTAAGCGTGGTATCGCGAAGCGGTTGCTTTAGGGCTAGGTCTGCCGCCCATATCGGCTTCTGTATATTTTTTTTGGTTTTGTTTGCGTTTATTGTTTTGCAATTTGTTTCGGCGGTTTTTGTTTTTGCTCAAACGGGAGGAACACAATCCGCTCCGAACGAAAAACCATACTATCAATTGCTTAATCCCGATTCTTTTTTGACCTTTCCGCCCCCCTCGCAACTTATTCCTCTTCCGGTTGCCCCCAAATTGCCCGCCAAATCAGATGAACCAAAAAATAAACCGGAATCTTACCGCGTCTTCTTTCCAACAGATGCCGACGGGAAAATTACAAATAATATCGTCTGGCTGCCGGAAGAATTTTTTCGATTGCTGCATAAGTCACCCCCTGACGCTCCACAGTTGAAATCGAAAAATTGGAATATCGAATCCGCTGAATACGTCGGTAAATTGACCTTCAACTCGCTATCCCAAACATTCGAAATCGTAGAATTTAAAGTCGTCTATCAAATCAACGTAGAGTCCGAAGATGTTACTGTTGTATTGCCCGCTCTTCCCTTGTCAGCAACCGCTGCGTCTTGGGATTCAACGCCGATTCGTGCCGGTTGGCAAATTAACGAAATCAACCCTAATCCGCTTGCCGAAAGAATTGATATACCGACACCGGTATTGGCGGTAGGTTCCGCTCCCGAACAACCGCTTCGCGACACTACGCTTGCGAGTTCAACTTCTGGAATTTCAAAACAGCTTGAGCATAATAAACTTCTCACTTTTGAAATCGAAAACACAAAACATGGAAATCATAAACTCGAAATACCACTTGAACCGCAGATAATTAACGGCACGGATAATTTTCGTATAAATTTCGACGTGCCAAAAGTTCCAAACGCAAAATTAAAACTCATCACACCACTAAACTCGCCAACGATCACCGTCCTTGAATCCGTCGGCGAAATTTCTTACAGCGAAATTGCCGATACAGACAACGAAAACAAGCCCAAAACCACCGCAAACAACGGACAAAAAAATTCACTGCTGACAGCCGACATCGGTAATATTGCTAAACTCATTTTGACTTGGAATAACGATCAATTTCGCAATGAATTGTCCAATATCGAAGCGGATATGTTTATACGAATGCAGACGCGGGCATCGCAAGTTGACATAAGAACGAAATATTATTATAGAGTTTCGGGCAACAGGATTCGTTATGTTGACATTTTACTTGATGATCATTGGCAAATATCCGGTCAATTTATTTGCGATGAACATCAAATAGATCGGATTGATATTCTCAATGAACAAGCGGATTCTGCGGACGGCGGTATTTCTCGCAGCAAGGTTGCGCGGGTGATATTTAAGTTGCCGGTGTTGGGTGCGTTTACGCTTCGGGCGGGGTTTGTGTTGCGTGATTTTTCGGGGGTTGGGCATGTAAGGTTGCCCGAAATTAAACCTTATCGTACAAAAATTAGCAAATCGTTGCTTGCGATTTTGTCCGATCCGCTTTTATCAATTGATGCCCCGCCGCAAGGACGCAACAAAACTATTTCGTCCGATTGGAATACAATATTAGTGTCAACCGTAAACGATTCAACCCTTAACCCCGAACAACTCATCGCCGAATACGACCTAACACAAACCACTTCAGATTGGCGGCTCTCCATCAAAACAAAATCTATCACCCCCAAAATTACACTCGTTCAATCGATATTGCTTGACGCGGGCGATTCTATTTTGCAATGTACCGGAGAATTTGACAGCGAAGGCGAAGTATTCGGGCAACATTTCACCTTGCCCCAATCCGTCGCCGTCGAATCTATTGAAATAAATGATTCGCAACGAAATCAGGTTGCGGTGCGATGGGGGCGAACACAAAACACGGAAAAACAAGATAACGAAACCCGAATTGAACGCATGATTTTTTTCCGCAGACCGCTTTCCGGCAAATACCGAATCACCGTAACCGGACACTTCACGACAAACAATATTGATCGCGCGCCGATGATAGAGTTCAAGAATGTTGCGTTGTTGAAGCATCAATTTGAGTTGTACCGCACGTCGGCGTTGATTGTACACGGGGCAACTGACGGCAGTATTTGGAAAGCCGACAATTCGCAACGAAATCTTTTCACGAACGCTAAATTTATTGGCTTATGGCAATCGGCGGACACCAAAAAGCCGGAAAATTTGATCTCGCCAAAGATCGCAATTACGACTAACCGCCCCGAAATCAAAGCCGAAATTGCAACTGTTCTCTTCCCCTTGTCCAATTCCAAACCGCAACCAAATTCAACATCAATCCCAACACAACTAACCCTGGACTCAACAACACAACCGCCAACAGACACCATCACTGCAATAAACAACACAACACCAACCACAAACCCGACGACAACAAATAATCAAAATACAGATTGGGGCGCGATTTTTGATGTCAATTTGAATATCTTGACCGGCGAACTTGAACAGATGCGATTCCAACTTGATGAAAATATCGTGAGCGTTACGTCGGTTGAGCCGTCCATGAAATGGTCGGTTGAACAACATCGGACAAACGGACGATCCCAACTCGTCATCTCCGCAATTGACACTACCCAAAAACAACAACACTTCAAAATTCACACTATCATAAGCGGACAAAATCGCGCCGTCTCGTTGCCAAGACTTATGCCCGAATGGAATAACGGCGAACAATCCGAAATGAAAAATTACGTAATTCTGCCGCTTGAAATTGAATCGGACAACAACAAAATTACCGGAACAGAAATTGCCGAAGCGAAAATTGACTCGGCACAATCAAGACAGATTTCGTGGAATTTATCGAATTTGCAGAATGTTGATAGCGTGTTGCAAGAGCGGTTGAGGGCGTTGACGCAGCAGAAACAGCCGTCGCTTTACCTCACGGCAACAAATAACATATATTCCGCAACAATAGTTCGCCGAGGCGCGAAACCATTTGTTACTCTCTACGATGTGAATTTCCATATTAAGAACAACGGCGAATTGTTCGGCACGGCGACATTGGATTTGAAAAATATCGGCAAAAATAAATACGTGATTGCAATGCCCGAAAATTATGAGTTGATAAAAATATCGCTTTGCGGCGGCGCGTCCGGTGAAGGCAGTGTTGACGGCGGCGGAGTGAAACTTGACCGTAACCGTTGGCAACTCGAAATTTTTGATAGCGATTATCCGGTTCGCATCGGTTTAATTTTTCGTGTTGCTAATGGTGCAATTCCGATGACGTTGCAGTTGCCGATACTTGAAAACGTAGAGGTAAACGAAACGCTCTGGACAATTTCTTACGATGAAAATATGGAAATTGCGGAACGGGTTTTCAACGTTTCTGTTGCAGGTGCGGATTTAAAATCGTCAACAAAGCCAAATTTGATTTCGAGGGGCAATGTTGTCGGCAATGGAAATATTGTTACGGAAATTTTGGGGCATCAAGTTCCGGTGTCTGGTAAAACAGCGGCAGGGATGTTGTTCAAATTTGACATGGTGCGGCTTGATAATTTATTGTTTATTGTGTCGGGTTTATCGGCACCAACGGCGGGGAAAAATGTTGAGGTTAGGCATTGGTTCACGCAATGGGAACAAGAATGGACAGGAATAAGCCGGACAATAAATTATACAAGAACGACTTATCCGTCAATTATTAACGATACAAATAGTAAAATATTGCTATCGACTTCGGATAAAAATTCGGAGCAACGTTCAATTGGTTCTTTGATTGCGTTGATGGATTCGCCGGAAAAATCGCTTCAGGCTTTGCAAATACGAAAAGACCGCGAATCGCAACGGCTTGGAATTATTGCAACAGAAAATAGTTCATTGCCGTCGTTAATCGAATCGAATCCTGTCGTGTTGTGCCGGAACGCAATGACGAAATCGGGTTCAAGTTTATTTGGTGCAGTGAGAGGCGGTATCAGCGAAATACGCCTAACAACACAACCGGAGTCAATTATAATCGTTGACAACTTCGATGTTTTCATGCGGGCAACCGTGATTACGCTTGTGCTTGCGATTGTAGTTTTGGTTTTGTGGCAATACGAGAAAATCAATTTGAGAGATATTTTCTTGAGGTATCCGTTATTTTGGTTTTTGGGTTTAGGTTTTTCAACGCTTATATTTTTCCCCGACGGAATAGTCTGCGCAGCAATTATCATCACAATATTATTGAGAAATCGCAACCGCAAAATACTATACCGTAGCCGGTAGGGCGATAGGCTTCGCCCTCGAACAACCGCTTCACGTTGTTATGCTTGCCTAACGCTCTGCGTTGTAGGTTTACCGCAGCTTCAGAAATTTTAAAACAGCTTGAGTATAAACACCACAAAAACGAAAGACACGAAAGGGGAAAATTTTTAACACGAAGGATACGAAAAATTTCTTTTAATGTATCGTCCCGAAATAATACCATTACTGCCTTAAAGTTAGAGGTGGTTTCGGAGGGGCTAGATGTGGTTTTATGCTAGCACGCATCTGGTCTCGGGAAGTTTCCACTCACAACTCACAACTTGCCACTCACCACTTTCTTATTTTGGAAAAATTATTTTTGGGCGATGCCTAATTCCCCTTTCGTGTTTTTCGTATGATTATTGTGTGAATGTTATTTGCCTTTTTATTGACTTAGACAAGTTGGGTAAATTTTTCTGATTATATCTATTGTATGAATTGGTCGGTTTTTTTCGTCGTCAAGTGTGGTAATAACTCTTTTTTTCGTTTCAGATGTTACGGTCGGAATAACGATAAAGTCGATTGTATCGGGTAGCATTATGCCGACTACGGTATATCATCAACAATCCGCGACGAAGTTGTTTCCTGTTGGAAAGCTGGTTTTGATGTATGCTTAAGCTGTTTTAATGAACATATAAGCGTAGCATTGTTAAGCGGTTGTTCATTGGCGGGAGTTAGGGTGCGGCTTTGTGAGGCAAATCACATGAAGGTGTAAAATGGAGCTTTGCACGAAACAACGAGATTGTAACAGACAATTGTATAACAAAGCAGTTGGCGGTATTGGTACGTCTATTATTGGGCGGTTTCTTTTTGCGCTCTCGATATTGGTCTTCCTGATATTTGCCAACAATAACCAAACCTTCGCACAATTTGCCCCCGAAACTAGAACCGTCGGTGTTTTCGAGTTGAGATTCTATTCCGGCTCGATAAGCGATTATAATTACGTACCCAACACAAACAGCTACTCCGACAGGCCGTTCACAAGTGCTATGATTGATGAAACGGTCAAGTACATCGGATACTGGGAAGAACTTATCAATACTTCGCGGGTCAACGGTAACGATAAAATCATCATCAATTTTAGGTACGACAGTAGTGTTCCAACGGCGACCGGCGGCGGCAGCAATATTGTTAATATAATAAATAAAAGTGCCAAACCAAGCACTACGCAAACAGACGCAATGATCTCAATCGGCGGTCGCTTTGATCAAGATACGATCATACATGAATTTGGACACGTGATTGGTTTTACGAGGGGTGATTTGGCACCGTATCTGGTTGACATTTACGGCGAGAAATACACTGATACTGATACAGACAACGTGGCAATAACCGGAGACGGTAACGGTAGCGACGGAATTTTTAATCTTTACGAGGATGCAACTGATTTCAAGTATCCCATGTTTCTAGGAAGACAAAACGGGGCAATTGAGGAGTTGATTGGTTCGGTTCACAATGCCGACGGTACACTTGATAAATCAAAACTTGACATCTTGTCGCAAGCCGCAATTCAAGGAACGTCTGTTCCTCCGACGCTCGACGGTACCGGTGTACTTGATGTGGATTTATCGCATACGGGCAACATGCACAGTTTGATGAGTTATGGTTCGTTTATAAATATGCCTTTTATACCGGAGATTGAGTTGGCGATGTTGGAGGAGTTAGGTTACAGTATTGATCGGCGCAAGGCATTCGGGCATTCCTATTACAATCGCTCCGATAATTTGTACAGTGGACAAGTTAAAGGCGTGGGTTATGACAGTGATTTTATATTTGGTGTCGGTGCGCATGTTTTCATGGATGGTTTGGATTTATTGCAAAGTGCCGGTATTTCAAGCAGAGGCGAAGAAGGCGCAGGTATAAGAATCGACGGTTCAAATAACATAATCAATATTGACAAATACACGCCAATTGAGGCTTCCGGTGAGAAAGGTATTGGATTATTTACGGCTTGGGGGAGTAACAATATTCTTATTCACAGAGGCGATATTTCAGCAACCGGTGAAGGCGGCATCGGTGTAAAGTTATCTGTTGAAGGCGCGAGTTCGTACTATGCAGAAACAGGAACGGGCGAGGCACGAACTATTGCCGAGTATACCCGCGCGAGGGCTGATCTTATTGGCGCGCTTGTTGACAGGTTTGACATCAGCGGAAAAATCACAGGCAAAGATTACGCCATCTACATCAGCAATACAGCGCACGTCGAAGAAATTAACATTATGAACGGCGCAGACATCTACGGTAAAATTCAATCCTCATACCCTTCCGGATCCGGATCGTACTACACTAATTTGACGTTTGGCAAAAAAGCTGATGCCAACGGAGCTGCTACCGATTCGGATGATTCGAGTTTCAATTTCGTTTTACACGATGGATTGGAAGGACAAAATCAATTCGATATTACCACCTATGGCGGAGTAACTACGATAGGAGAAAACGCATACGTTCATGCAAAATCGGCAACAATACGATCAAACTCTCAATTCAATATCGCAAGCAATTACCAACATGACAATCAAAATAAAGTTTACGTGGGGTCTCTGACTTTGGAGAGCAACGCGATTCTTGGAATAAACCCAATGTACAGCGAAGGCGAAAATATTCCGTTCTTGCAAACCCCCGTCGCAACTATAAACGCCGACGCGAAACTTGACTTGACATCTTTCCGAAAAGGAGTTTTCACCGTCTTATCTGCTACAACATTGAGCGCAGCCGGATTTGATCAGAACGACATATTAGTTGCGGGGCAAGCCCCAACAATCAGACATCAAATCAGCATGAATACGACGGACGGCACTATTAAACTCACTCTTGACGCGACCAATGTTGATTTGAAATGGAAGGGCGGCGATGGAATTTGGGACAACGGAAAAAAATCGTGGTACGACAATGGTAGCGAAGATGTTTTTATTAACGGCGATACTGTAACGTTTGACAAAGGAACTGGAAAAATTGATGTACCGGTAAGTGTTGAGGTGCCGACGGCGGTATTTTCCAGCGGCGCAAAATACCGTTTCAGCGGCGCAAAGATTTTTGTAACAAATAATCTGAGCATAACTCAAGCCGGTACCGAAACGCGATTCAATCAAGATGTACAAACAGGCAGTTTGACGGTGAATAATGCAACGCTTGGTATTGGCGCGAATAATATTGTTAGTGTGCAAGGCGACGCAACACTTAATCAAGCAACATTGGAAATCGGCACCGGCGACGTGGATACTAGTGCCGGAAAAATTTCCGTAGCCGGTAAAGCAACAATTTCGGGCGGAATTGTAAATTTGTACGGCGAGCAGCGGACAGGTATTCAATATTTGTTTTTGGAAGCCGGTGATCTTGTGATTGATCCTAACGCAGGCGGTCTTGTACTTGGCGCAACCGCGAACGGACAACGCGGAATTCTCAGTTACGATACGAACATAAATAAATATTGGGTAATGATTGAGGGGCTGCTTATTGATCATAGCCGCAATGCGTTTACCCACAATCAACGCCATCTTGGCAGTTATTTGAATGCGTTATCGCCGCGTGTCAACGAATTTAACGATATGAATAACGTATTGATGAAATTCGAGAATTTAGCCGCGAATTCGCCGGTACGGTATCGTTCGGCGATGGACGAAACGATGGGTAATATTTATGCGTCGGCGGGTTCCGCGAGTGTTCAAAATACGACAATTGCAAACCGCACAATTGCGACTTATTTACGCCGTCCGCCGCTTTCGGAAGTTATACCGTGTCATATTTGTCGAGGCGTTTGTCAACATTTGATAAACAAACCGACAAGCTGGATCACGGCAATCGGAATGGGCGGTACAACCCAAAATGATTCAAACAGCAACGGATATTCTCAATCGTCGGGCGGTTCGGTTTTTGGTGTTGACATAATGCGTCGGATTGGTGTTCATTTTGGGTTTTACGGTTCGGCAATGGAAAATGTTTTGACATCAAAAAATGTTCGCGAGCATTCAAGGTCGCATGAATTTATGGGCGGTTTCTATTTCCGCGCAGACAACAGTATCGGCTATCTGTTGCTCAACAACGGATACGGTTTCAACCAATACAAAACAGACCGAACAATGACAGAATTCGACAACCGAAAAGCGAGAAGTTCAAATGATTCGTTCAACAGTACGGTTTATGCGGAGCTTGGGACGTATTATCTTGATCCGGTATTTCATTGGCATGGTTATGTTGGTTTGCAATATGCCGGAGTTTATCAGGAAGCGGTTAGCGAGCATGGAGCGGGTGCGTTGGATGTTATTGGCGAACCTGTTTCAACGACGAGTATGCGTGTTTTTTTGGGTGTTCGCACGGAGCGGTTTGAGCGTACACTTTTGGGCGGTATGATTTCTGGAGATTTCAATTTTGCGTGGATGCACGAATGTATTGGTCGGACTCAATCTGAGTTTACGGGACGTTTTGCGGGCAGTCCTGACGGCTCGTTGCGATACAAAGTTAGCGGCACGAACACGGGCAGAGATTGGGCAATTTTCGGAGCAAGCATAGGCTACGATTTCGGAAGAACAAGATTTTTCGGCAGCTACGACGCATATTTAAGTGGCTACCAATCACTACACTCCGGAACACTAGGAGTGGTTTACGTCTGGTAAACACACATCTTATAAAAAATTCTTATAAAAAAATTGTAACTATTCAGTCGATAGAATTTTTATCAACCACAGAGAACACAGAGTTCACAGAGGTGAATTTTTAAATACAAAAATATACAAAAGAGTTGAAAATGAAATTTTCGTCTATTTCAT
>JAIRWK010000124.1 GCA_031268995.1 Planctomycetaceae bacterium | reverse complement strand
GTAACTATTCAGTCGAATGATTTAATTTATTTTTTAAACCGCGAAATACGCTAAAAGAACACGAAAGGTCGCGAATAATTTAGTTTCGCGTCTTTTCGCGTAAATTTCGTGTGTTTCGCGGTAAAATAAAAAAATAAAAATCAAACGACCGAATAGTTACAATTCCTGAAGCTACAGTAAACCTGCAACGCAGAGCGTTAGGCAAACGCAACAAAGTGAAGCGGTTGTTCAAGGGCGAAGCCTACCGCCCATGCCGGCTTCGGTATAATTGCAAAAAAATTAACCAAAATTTAAATACATTTATGAAAAAGGTGCTTTACTCCAGAGTTTTTGAAGCTCCGCGTCTTGAACCGGCTTATCAATCCGTTTCGGATAGATTGCAACATTACAATGAATTTCGTTTGTCGTTTTCGTCGGCGGAGATTGAGGATCAATCGGGTCGTTGCATGTCTTGTGGTATTCCATTTTGTCATAACGCGGGTTGTCCGCTCGGCAACCCGATACCTGAAACGAATTCTCTTATTTATGAAGGTCGGCTGGAGGAGGCGTGTGAGTTGCTTCATGCTTACAGTAATTTTCCTGAAGTTACGGGGCGGATTTGTCCGGCGTTGTGCGAATGTTCATGCGTCCACAACCTCAACGGCGAACCTGTAACAATACGTCAACTTGAATTTGAGATAGTTGAGCGTGGTTGGCTTTCCGGTTGGGTGCGTCCGTTGCCCTCACCGATACTGACGGGCAAGCGGGTTGCGGTGATTGGCAGTGGTGCGGCAGGTTTGTCGGCAGCGCAACAATTGGCGAGATTGGGGCACAATGTTGTCGTGTACGAGAAGGCGGACGCACCGGGCGGAATTATGCGGTACGGGATACCGGATTTCAAGTTGGAAAAACATATTATTGACCGGCGTGTTGGGCAAATGTTGAGTGAAGGAGTTCGATTCGAGTTTGGTGTAATGGTTGGCGAAGATGTTTCGGCGAAATATCTCAAAGGTAGATTCGACGCAATGCTTCTGGCTGGCGGCGCAATGGAACCGCGTGATGTTAATATTTCGGGGCGAGATTTGGCGGGAATATATTTTGCGATGGATTATTTGACGGCATCAAATCTCGCGGTCAAAGCGGCAAGATTAGAAGCGGTTGAAGTGGAGGCTTCGATTGATGCCAAAGATAAAAATGTTGTGATTTTGGGCGGCGGCGACACGGGCGCGGATTGTCTTGGCGTAGCGTTGCGGCAAGGTGCGGCTTCGGTCATACAACTTGAAATCATGCCCAAACCTCCCGAAATCACAAATCCCGCAACCCCTTGGCCCCGATGGTCGCAAATTCTGCGAACAGGAACATCACACAAAGAAGGCGGCGAACGGCGTTGGGGTGTTTCGACAAAACGTTTCATCGGCAAAAACGGCAAAATTACGGGAGTTGAAGCGGTTGAGGTTCGATGGCAAAATGGAAAACCGGTTGAGGTGTTGGGTACGGAATTTGTGTTGAAGGCGGATTTAGTTTTGTTGGCGTTGGGTTTTGTTCATCCGAAACATGATTCGCTTTTGGAATCGCTTGGAGTAGAGTTGGATGCGAGGGGCAACGTTAAGGTTGACCAGTTGACAAAAATGACAAACATAAACGGAATCTTCGCAGCAGGCGATATGCAAAGCGGCGCAAGCCTAATCGTCCGCGCAATAAACAGCGGTCGAGAAGCCGCAACAGGAATAGATAACTTCCTCACACAAAATTAAAAAATTTAGGGAGACATGAGGGACGGTTTTACAATTGTCTTCAAACTTTATTTTTGGATTTTACTTTGTTACTTAATAAGCACGAAATTATATTCCGCCGAAATTTCGTTTACGTTTGCCGAAATCTTCGATAGCCTTGTCCAGCAATGTCGCGTTGAAATCGGGCCAACAGGTTTCTGTTGTCCAAATTTCGGCGTAGCTTAATTGCCAAAGTAAATAGTTGCTCAACCGTAATTCGCCGGCAGTACGAATCAACAAGTCAGGCTCCGACATTCCGCTAGTGTACAAATGCTCCGCAACACATTCCTCATCAATCTTGTCCGCGTTAATTCCCTCCCGTACAATCGCTTTGACCGCATCGGTAATTTCGGCGCGTGAGCCGTAGTTGATGGCAAGACATAGTTTCAGACCTTTATTTTGTTTGGTCAAGTTGGTACATTCTTGAATTTTTGCCAAGATGTCTTCTGGGATTCCGGCATTGCGACCTATGGCGGAAAAATTGATGTCATTTTCCACAAACGCGGATTGCTCTTTTGTAAGATAGTATTTCAACATCTCCATCAAAAACTTCAACTCACTATCAGGACGCTTCCAATTTTCACTCGACAAGCAATAAAGAGTAAGCTGTTCTATTCCGATTTTTGCGCAATGTTCGGTTACTTCACGCACGCGAACCGCACCGGCACGATGTCCCTCCGCACGGGGTAAACCTTGCCGAATAGCCCAACGCCCGTTGCCGTCCATTATTATTGCAATGTGCATTTTTCGTAAAAATTGTTAATCGGTTCTTTATGGATAATGGGAATTTTTTGAAAAATAATTTTTATTCGAATTCGGTCGATTTTTATCGGCTTTTTGGAAATTCACATTAGATTGTCGATGCTACATTTTCAAATATAATATGTCACTTGTCAACACTCCGACTACTCGCGCTACAAATTTCAACATCCAAAAAATACGCAAGCCTTGCCCGATGTGTGAGCAGGCGGCGGTTATACCGTAGCCGGTATGGGCGGTAGGCTTCGTCTCTGAACAACCGCTTCGCGATGCTACGCTTGCGTGTTCAGCTTCGGGAATTTTAAAACAGCTTGAGTATATAACAACGAATTGGAAATTAGTTTTATGAAAATACTTTTGGGTGAATATCAATTGCGTCATCAGGTTTATGGTGGTTTGGGTGGGCGGTTGTGGTTGGCGGATGAGTTGTTGGGGCGGCGTAAGGTTTGGGTGCGGTTGTTGCCAAAACCGATTCGAAACGACAAAACATCAATCGAACGAATCCAATCACAATTCAATAAAATGAAACCGGTATTGCAAGAACTCAATATAAATAATTTGATCTTTCCAGAACGTTTTTGTGTGGTTGCGGGTTCGGAGCCTTTTTTGGTGTCGCGGTTTGTTGGCGGTGATTTGCTTGGCGGTTATGTTAGGAAATGGGCAAAAGTAGAGGGTTGTTTCCCGTTGTATTTAGTGCCGAAAATATTTGAGCCGATTGCGTGGATGCTTGAGGCAATGCGGCAAAGGGATTTTGTTCATCGTTTTCTTACGCCCGATTCAATTGTCATAAATCAAACGGACGGCGTGATTTTATCGGATTTCGAGCTGACCGGAATTATACGCGAACAAGTAACCAAAATCGATCCCCAATTACTAGCCCGCGAAATTTCCAAAATCCGATATATCGCCCCAGAAATCCTTTGCGGTCAACCAGTAACACACTTCGCCGACCAATATTCATTGGCAATTATAATTTACGAAATTCTTGCTGGCAATATATTATTTACAGCGGACAAAATGGATGATCTTTTGCAACAAATAAAAGAATTCGTTCCGCTCGATATTCCAAATTGCCCAACCGACGTAAGCCAAATCATAAGAAAAGCATTGAATCCCAACCCGTCATTACGCTTTCAAACCTCAAAACAATTTATCAACGAACTGATTTCAGCATGTAATAACGGAACAACCAATCAATCAGAACCAGCTCAAGCAATCCAAATAAATCAATTGCAAAAAAAACGCGAAACGCTCAACAGAATTACTGTCGAATCAACGATTCACAAAAAAGACGAGTTCGGAATTGGGACAATTGAATTGCCGAAGGTTTTGAGCGAAATCGAACCGGCGATAACTTTCCAAGAAGTTACAAACAAAATGAATTTACTTCTCAAAGATAAAAAAATTGAGTCTGAAGCGATAGAACATATTTTACGTGAACGGCGAACACAAAAAATGTTCTTCTGGTTTTATCTGATGTTTTTTGCAGGGTGCGTGATTGCGGCAATAATTTTGCGTGAACCGATAGCTGTTATGATAGGAGATCTGATGAATTGGTAGATGGCTTTGTCCCTTTTGTCCTTTCTGTCCTTAGAAACATGTTGCTCAGATCGCCTATTCTCACATTATATACTGAAGCTACTTTAAAATTCTTAAAGCGGAACACGCAAGCACAACAACGTGAAGCGGTTGTTCAAGGGCGAAGCCTATCGCCCTACCGGCTACGGTATAAGAGAGCTGACTTGAATAAAATTTAACGATTATGCAAATGTTATAATCCGATTATACGTTAAACTTCAACATTTTTCGCAATAAATATCCATGTTGCAAAATTTCAATAATCAAGTTTGCGGAAATCATACGCCGATACATGAACGTAGCTAGACCGTAGTGATTTCGGTTGCGTTTTTTTATGCCGTAGCCGGTAGGGCGATGGATTTTGCCCTTGAACAACCGCTTCACGTTGTTACGCTTCCGTAATCAGCTCCATGAATTTTAAAACAGCTTGGGTATGTGGTTTGGCGTATGTGGTTTGGAAACTTAATTTTTGAGAGTATTTCAGGGAGGATGTAACAATGCGACTGACGATAGTAACGTTGGTTCTTGTGGTTTTTTTGGCTGTTGGAACAACGAATCCGCAAAGTGGGCTTGCGCAATCACCATCACCGCTTAGCAATCAACAAGCCGCCGACAAAATAGCGGCAAGTTTGTCTGAGCGTTTTCCGGCTTACGATATTTACGTCAAGTACAGAAACGGTCAACTACAACTCGAAGGTGAAGTTGCATCCGAATCGATGGCACGCGATGTTGTTGAACATGTGCGCAATGTTGGCGGAGTGGTTGTGAGTGCTGTTGACAATCAATTGACTATCGGCAGACGCGGCGTAGGATTCATTCCAGCTAACCCAAGTAACAGAGCTGATTTGCCAGTACGAAGGTCAACATCACCTTTTCCATCACCCGCACGAACCGCTCCGCCGACACCTGATGAAACCTTGACAATATCAAACGAAGCCGTAAGACCCACGCCCGCGCCAGCAACACCTTCTCCCGCAACTACGCGAAACAACGTAACTAACAGAACATCACCAACCACAACCGCACCGGTGCCAATGCCCGCCCGTGCGGGAAATACCGGTAACGTTGGCAATATTGATGAGCCGTTGTTGATTGCTAACGCCGACCGTAACGCGGAATACCCCAACGCTTTGAATTCGCCCTACACACCGCGCCCAACACGAAGCGAATCTGGTAGCTATCCCAACGACAATTACTACTACAACTACACAAGTAACAATAACGCCCGACCAAATTACGTTTCAGTTCAAGATACAAATCCTGTTGCGACAAGATCTGCATTTCGTCAGGCAGTTTCTGCTCCTTTGCCCTTGTACGCACCGTCTGCGAACGCTGGAAATATGCAGCCGCCGCCTTATTATGTCGCAAATAATCCCGTACCAATGCCGCCCAATAATTACCCCGCAGCGATACCTGCCCCAACTTATGGCTACCAACCATACTACGGCGCAACCGCCCCGATGCCTAGCGCGTACAACCGCCCGAATTTGCCGCCGTATGCTTGGCCCTCATACGCAACTTATCCGAATTATGCACAAGTTACATACCCGCGATCTTACTCCGTGCAATCTTGGCCCTACATTGGTCCGTTTTATCCCTACCCGCAAGCTCCAATGGCTTGGCGACAAGTTACGTTGAAATTCGATCACGCAAGATGGTGGTTAGATTTTAACGACGGCGAACCTTCGGGACCCTTGTCCCCATTGTTCAGACAACCAACGGGCTACCGCTACTAATAGTCAATATACCGTAGCCGGTGGGGCGATAGGCTTCGCCCTTGAACAACCTCTTCGCGTTGTTACGCTTGCGTGTTCAGCTTTAGGAATTTTAAAGTAACTTCAGTATACACTTTGAAATCAGCACGCAGACGACACAGATTTTAAAGATAGTCGCGAATCAGATTTTATTTTCTGATCTTGCGAATGTCTTTTTCAAGTCTGCGTTATCTGCGTGCTGATTTTTAAACGGACCAAAAACAACTGTCCGGCGTGTTGTGAAGTTATTTTTGTATCGTAACTGATGTAATAATGTGCTTCGTTTTTGGGCAATTGTTTCGTGTTGTTGCTTGACTTCTGGAAATTTAAATTTGCATTAGTATAATGTATGGCTTCGGTATCGTGGCGGTTGTTCAAGAGCGAAGCTTGCCCGCCTGTGTTGGTTGTGGTGTACCCTAATTTTGTAAATTTGATTGATGCGAAACAGACTTTTAACTATATTAAAACCATTTGGTCAAGAACATCTTCTCACATTTTGGGATGTTCTTATGCCGCAACAAAAGGCACACTTATCATCTCAAATTGAGTTGATAGACTTTCTCGGACTTGCAGACCTTTACGCGACTCGGAATACTCCTAGCCGCGCGCTTGAGTTGGTCAATAAATCCACAGACCCGTATTGTTACAAATTTTCCAGCGTCAAAAATTCGTTTCGTTGTTTTGCACCCAAACCAATCTCATACCGCGAAGCAATACTCGCCGGAAACGCCGTACTCGCCCATAACCCCGAAAATAATAACACACAAAATACACCAAACGAAAAAAAATCACGCTCCAAAAAAACAAAAAGTAAAATCGGCGTAATTCTCGTCGCAGGCGGTCAAGGCACTCGGCTTGGTTTTGAACTTCCTAAAGGACTTTTTCCAATTGGTGTTATTACGGGAACGCCCTTGATTCAAATTCATTTTGAAAAAATTCTCGCAATCTCACTCCGCGTCGGCTACAGCATCCCGCTCGCCATCATGACAAGTCCAACAACACATTTAGAAATTCTAAGCTCACTAGAACAAAATGATTATTTCGGCATTAACCGGAATAATGTTTTTATCTTCTGTCAAGGAACAATGCCGACAGTAAACGAAAGCGACGGCAAAATTTTATTGGAAGACAGGGATTCAATTTCACTTAATCCCGACGGACACGGCGGAATGTTGGCGGCGATGACAAAAAAACAAATGGGTAAAAATTTGTCCGCATTCGACTTCTTCAAAAAATACGAAACAGAATACCTGTACTACAACCAAATTGATAATCCATTAGCACAAGTATGCTCACCTGAATTTATGGGCTATCACATATTGAGCAACTCTGAATTTACAACACAAGTAATTCGTAAAAAAGACCCGATGGAAAAATGCGGTAATGTTGTTCGGGTTGGCGAGTCGTTGTATTTGATTGAGTATATGGAACTTCCAGAAGAAGCGGCAAGACGTAAAAATTTCGACGGCTCTTTGCAAATTTGGGCAGGCAACACCGCAATTCACGTGTTTAATCTCGATTTTCTCGAAAGAATGTCAAAAACCGCCGATGCGTTGCCCTTCCACTCTGCAAGAAAAAAAGTGGCATCTGTCAACATAAATAACGGCACTATCAATAATCCTGTAACACAAAACGCTATAAAATTTGAACGTTTTATTTTTGACTTGTTGCCGCACGCGGAAAACGCAATCGTCGTGGAAGTTGATGAAGCTAACCACTACGCGCCGCTAAAAAACGGAAGCGGCGCAGCAACACACTCGCCCGAACTCGTACAATCACAAATGATCAGACAACACACAAATTGGTTGCTATCAGCAGGAGCCATAGTTATGCCAAACACAGTAATTGAAATTTCGCCCTTGTTCGCCGATTCGGAAGAAGCCGTAATCAAAAAAATCAAACCGGGTACCATCTTCGACTCGCCAACATACCTAAGAGGCGAAACCTAAATCATCGCCCTGATATAAAAATTATCATCAATGCCCTAAAGTTAAGAGTAACCACTTCGATTTGTAGTAACTCGCATTGTCAAAAATCACGTGAATCTCCCGAGCGTCAGGATGTTTTTTTCCAATTTCCAAAACAGACGAAGTGCCGAACGGTCATTGATTGTCTTGGAAAAATCTGTCGTTATTTCCAATGAATTGATATTCACCGCTCCGTTGATATTCACTCGTTTACGACCAACATTAGACCGCAATTCCTTGTCCTTACCACGACGTATCCAACCGTAAGAAGGAACACTATTATATTGAGGATGAACCGCGTCACTAAAATAAATCGGATCGTTTTTGCCCTTCGTTTTCTTGAGTTGCTCGTAATGCTCGATAAATTCCTGTTGAGCTTGAGTGTCTAGCTTACCAGGCAAATGCTTCGTTTTTTTATAGACAAAATCAAGACGATGAAGCAGAGCTTTCACGCCGCTGGGTTGGAAAGCAACTCCAAAAGTTTTTTTAATATAATGACGAATTTCGCTACTGCTCAAATAGACGTTAGCGTCAAGATGCCGCGAAAGTGCCTTTTCTTGTTTGGCGGTCAACATCGGTTGACGACCAACATAATGAAACTCAAGAAGTTCCTCCTCGCCGCCGTGAACATACTTGTCAAAATAACTACGAACCGTATTCACATCAAGCATAATAGCCTCAGCAACCGTTGAAACAGACCAACCGCTACCAAGAAACACGACAACTTTCACGCGGTCGGCTTCTTTGCGATCCTTGAGTGTTCGGTGCGATGCCTTCAATGAGGCAATTTGCCGAGATGATAATTGATCATTTGCCATAAAATGATTCCCCTAACAAGGATGATTCGCGAAGTATAACAATTTCATAATTTCAAAGCAAGAGGAACTTCATAGTAGCTACGGTATGTCTATACGCGTCAATTGCCCCGCTATTCAGGTCATTTTGTAGGATAGTTGTATTATCTTGTAATCTTTGATTCGCTTGCATTGCCAGCCTCAACGACGTTACACCATCATCAAATAATTTTACTTTTGGTCTTGCACTATCAATGGTACTTGAAACCCTCTCAAATAATTGAATTGTTCCAGACAGATCGTCTGTCAACGATCCTAAATTTACCTGAATCTGCACCGCTAATGAACCAATTGTCGCCATAAAAAACTCCTTAATTGATGTTGACCTGCCGATATTTATAGGGTATAGTACTGCCAATAAGTGTGTGAGGTCAATTTTTTAAAACCCTTAACCTCAAAAACTAAAATGTACGAATTGTATAAATCTGCCAAAAAACTAGCCGCATCAATCAATGTTGCAAAACAATACGATAAAACACGTTTTTTAAGTGCCAAAGCACAAAGGGAGTGGGAAGCTGAACAGGAATATCTAAAACGTTCCCGCGAAACCTACGAACTAAGAGAACGTGAACGCGAAATGTGGAATAACGAATCGTTCGGTAATTTTTGGGATTAGTTTTCCACGCTGTCGAAAGCTCTCTGTATTGCCCGCTCTAAAATGGCTTCTGCTTGTAGTCTGATTGCGTCTAAAGCCGGTTGAATGAAAGGTCGCGGGGTTACGCTTCCGCGATTTGCCCCGCGTCTGTTTCGTCGTTGTGTCGTTCCTCCATCAACTAAATGGTCATGTGCAAGCGAAAGTCGAACGTTGGCTGCCATTAATTGCATGCAAGTCATCGTTTCTTATACTATAGATTTTGTAGTATTTTATTAACCCATTAACCCTTTCCTTCCCGATGA
>JAIRWK010000099.1 GCA_031268995.1 Planctomycetaceae bacterium | reverse complement strand
ATACGAAAAAATTGGAAAAAAAGAATTCGTTTCTTTCGTAGTCAAATTTATCCCTGTGAACTCTGTGTTCTCTGTGGTTGATAAAAATTCCATTGACTGAATAGTTACCGGAACAAAACACGACCGCGCACTTGGATCGACTCAATGTCGGAAATTGTTCGCGAGAATTTGGAAGCCCGCAAAATGTTTCCGATTTTATTTCCCTCACTCCATTACTTGCGAATAGGTAGGATGTCGCGTAGCAGTTGAGTGAGTTGTGGGCATGGGTGTAGATGTTTTCTGAGATTTCCAGAAAACACAGCTTATTTTGATGTGAAGGAAGTTGTCGTCCGTAGTAGTTGGAATATGTTATGCCACAGATTTATTGACTTTTTTTGAGAACAGAATGTCTTCCAAAATTAAGGGGTATTCTAAGTCGCTGAGGTAACGATTGTGACCAATTGTCGAAGTGATGGGCGTTTCCTTTCGAAGGATACTTAGAAATGTTGGCTTTGGCAACAGGTGCGACAATAGGTGTTGAGACGATTCTCGAATCCAACGTGTAATTTGCCTCTGCCGTTTTTCAAAGATCGAATTTGTATTTAATATGCGGGTGTGGTTGCGGTATCATGCGTTGCGACACCGCAACCGCATTAGACGCTAGGCTATAAAAAAATAAGGGAATAATGTTTATGACAAAGTTAAACTTGTCGATTGTTTGTTGTCTAGTGACTTTTAATGTTGCGTTGTTAACGTCGAATAATTCTGTTCTTAACTTGTTGGGAGCGGGTTGTAATCCTGCGTCTTGTTGTGCTGTTTCATTCGTGCAATATGAGTGTTTCCATGTGTACAATGATCCTGATGGTGCCCCTTGCAGGAATAAGCTGTGCATTTTTAATGGAATTGCACACTTATATTGTGGGTAGTGTGCGAAATTTATTGTTCTTGATATTGTACCCCTAAAAAACAGCGGAGTTGGCAAAACGTAGCAATAAATTTAGGACATGACCCATATTGTGAGGTGGGCGAAGGAAGCTGTAAATTCAAAAACGATGCTAATGCTCAGGTTGCTTATCAATCCGCTAGAAGCGTTGCTAATTGTTCTTCTGCCAGCACTGTTAGCTGGCACATTCATGAAAATACCAACCCTTGTGACGGTATTCAAAATTATAAAACTGCTTGTGAAACAACTTCATGTGGTGGCACGGAATTGGCATCGGATGTAAGAAAGGGGAGAAAGGTGTGTGACTAGAGCGGTTCCGTTTTAAGCGTTGAAAGATAAGTTTTGTGTAATCGTGGTATATGTACTTAATAGGCGGCTTACTATTGTGAGTCTCAGATGACGGAATGGTGGTACCAAATGTGACTAGTTGAGGGCGTAGATTGGAATAATGTGTCATGTCGTCGTAGGGATATTGTTTCGTACTTTCGCTAAAGTACCTCTGAGAGGTTGAAGGCGAAATGGGGGTGTAACTTCGTAGAGTATAAATTTTATCCAAAGAGGCTATTCTATGTCTTTTTTACAAAGGTTTACTGAGTTTTCGCTTGTGGTCATGTTTGTTTCTGGCACCATCTCTATTGTGGAAGAAATTGATATTTTTCAGACAGCTAAGAAGTACGATACCGTTTACGAGAAGGGTGTGTTTACTTCTGGATTTCATAAAAGTCTTTCTCCTCCGTTATTTATGGGACAAGACCATGATAAGTTGTCCGAATATGACTGGCAATTCACGCAATCGGGTAAAAAAAAGGCGTTACTTGAAGTATTAAAAAATGTTCCTAAGCAAGACAATGCGTGATATGTTTCGTCCAATCGTCGGTGCCTTTTATTTGATGATAAGCGTTCGGGAAAAATTATGATCAACCTATCCCCCGAAGTTCCGTTGTTGAGTTATCGGAATTCGCAAGATATAAGGGATGTAACAAGCGATAGACATGCGCCTGATTCGGTTATTTTATCGTTACAGATTGACATGTTCCAAATGGCACTGGGAAGGGGCATTTGTAGTAAATTCATTGATGTTGACTATTCTAAAACTAAAGTTATTGACAGGAAAGGTGAGGTCTGCTACGTATTCTTTGGGAATGGTTTCTATATGTCCAGAAGCGGAAATTGGGAAGTTCATGTTTCACCTGAGGTAGCATATATGGTACGCTATGCAAGGTTTTTTTCTGACGGTGATACTATGCTTGAAATAGAGACTTTTGGAGTAAAAAATAAATCTGATTGCGTGTATCCTGAAAAATCAGAAATTCGAATACCAATTAGAGATAAGCATATAACTCATTTTTTTGTATTTTCAGAGGCTGAATTGTCTTTTAATTCAGAAATTTTCGATTTGGTAACAAGAGATTACGACAGGGTGTTACCAGATGGATCGGTTGTTATGGATGATGTTTCTGGGAAAGATAAGATTAATGTCGTCGGAGGAGAAATCGAGCATGAACCTTACCAGAATCCTCCAGCCAACCTTGCGCAACGCTTAATTTTTATTGGAGTTGTCGATCTTGTCGGCATATTCTTGATTTTTTATCTTTATCGTCGTAGCCGTCTGAAAAGACAGCTATCTCATCCTAAAGAGGAGGCACCAAAATGAGAAGATTTATGCTTATGATTGTTTTGTTGTTGCTTTGTGTGGTAAGTGGTGTTCTTATCGGTTATATTTCCAGTGAACGACCGGGACATGTCTCTATGGATTCAGTGCTGAACCGCCAGGTAACATGTGGTCAGTTCTGTTTGCGTATTGCCGCTAGTTTATACGGAATTTCGTGTGATGAGTCTCATGTTCTTTTAATCTGTCCACCAAGTGAATATGGTACACGACTTGGTAGACTCCAAAATACCGCGAGTATGATCGGTATGAAGGCGGATGTCACTAAATTAACGTGGGAAAAACTCTTTGATATGCAGCATCTTGTTATCCTTCATGTTAATAATAACCACTATGTTTTGGCAAACCCTAAGGAGAAAAGTGGGGATACAGTTCGCGTATACGATCCAGACCTCGGTCCCCGATGGCATAATAAAAAATCTCTTGAGGCAATCTGGCAAGGAACTTCGCTTGTTTTGGTAAAAGATCCGAATTTTAGATCGGGGGCTTTAATTTTGACTCCGTCTTTCATGATCGATGAAGGCAATGTAACCAATGAAGATGAGGCTTTGTATTTTTTACCGTAAAAAATATTTCAACAAAGTCAATTAAATTGAGAATTGATTCTACCAGTTGCCAGTGCTCCTCTGCAACAACTGCAAGTGAAAAGCTTGCGTATGGAGAGGAAACCGTTCTTGCTGCTTTGGTCAAGCTGGACAACAAATACGGTAGATTTTGTGAAAACATTGTTCTTATATCTACTTGTGACGAAGAAGAGAAAAAGGATTCGTTTTTTCTAGCAGGAACGGTAATTCGCGATGATATTGTTTCCAGCAAGCGGATATTTGCTGGGAGTCTCCCTCGCGGTGGTTCTTTCGAAGAATCATTTGTTGTCAAGGATCAGGGTAACGGACAACTAAGGAAGGTTGAAGTGAATTTACCTGTTCCGGTTACTTGGATGGATTTGGAGATCACATGTGCAGATGTCACAGAAGTAAATCAGCATAAAAATAGGAAGTTAGATGTTAGACAGGGGGACCGGGTCGTTACGTTGTTGGGAGAGATAAAAAAGGATGCAACAATACAGGATTTTGAACTTCCAATAGTTGTTCAGACTAATCTTGGAAAGCCTTTGGACGCAGTGAAATTATCACTTGAAGGGAAAATCGTTCCTACAATTAGTATTGAGCCTGTTGCTATAATTTTTCTGATCAGTCGCGCGAACATTGCAAGACCATACGGACAAAACCACTAGTACCGTCATTACAAATTCCAGAACCAATAATTAGTGTTGAAGGTAGTATGCCGTTAATTTGTAAAGTTGAGCGTGTTGGTAATCATGAAATGTTGATCAAAGTTCAACTAAATGTCGATGATCGTCAAACACAAAACAGCCTCAACAGTAATATTGTACTCGACTTTGGCGAAGAAGGGTTGGTAAATGTACCGGTTGTTTATCAAGTACCTGTTAGGGGTGAGTAATTATTTCTGCTTTGTCATGGTGCTTGGTCATGCTTCAATCTTGGGGTGGTGCGATGTTTTATAAACTTGTGTAATATGGCATTCCAGTTTTTAGCGGTGATTGAGTATTTAGGCAGAAAATTATAAAATGCAATACTCATGGTATTGGGTAATGTAAAATGGAACGTATAACAATGACTGAAAATTTATTACTGGAAAATCAGGAAACGCCTCTATCAAATCAAAAGCACTCTCGATTTTTCTTTGATTTGATTTGATTTTGAAAAGTATTGTATTTCTTTTGTTGGCATTTAATTTTTTCTATTTTTTTTGCTATAAGCCCGATTCGCTTTATTCTTTTTCGTATTCGTTTTGGTACGTGGATATTCGTTATTGGTCTGATTGGATTTCTGATTGTTGTTGGCTTATTTTGGTTTGGTCAATTATTTCAACATTGTTGGCGTTATTTGTTCCTAAAAATGAGAAGCGGATTTTTCTTTTACGGCGGACATTTTTTCAAAATTTTAATAGCATACTTTTTTTGTTACTGATTTGGTCAATCTGGTATAACTACGCAACATTGCCGCTCAACGTGATCTTTGAACCTGTTATACCGTAGCCGGTAGGGCGATAGGCTTCGCCCTCGAACAACCGCTTCACGTTGTTGCGCTTGCGTGTTCCGCTTAAGGAATTTAAAACAGCTTGAGTATAATGCCTAAGTTGAAAAAATTTTGTAACTATTCAGTCGTTCAGTGGGGATTTATTTGGTTTGTCGAATACGTTTTTTATGACGTTTGTAACATTTTTTGCTTGTTTGCATGCGGAGTTCAAGACGGAGGCGATTCTGGC
>JAIRWK010000405.1 GCA_031268995.1 Planctomycetaceae bacterium | reverse complement strand
AAAATGAAATTGACCACGCGGCGATGTTGTAATCTCCGCGTTTTTCGTAACATCATTGTTGCTATTGTTATGATTATGCCCAAGCTGTTTTGAAATTCCTGAAGCTGAACACGCAAGCGTAACATCGCGAAGCGGTTGTTCATGGGCAAAGCCTACCGCCCATACCGGCTTCGGTATTACGTGTTGCATGAGTTCAGCTGCGTTCTCCGCCGGAAGATCAACAACCAACACACCATCAACTCCCGCACCCAACGCCTCACGCACAAATTTTTCCACACCAAAAATAAAAATCGGATTGAAATACGAAAATAAAATAATCGGCAAATCATGACGCTTGCGTAATTCGCGGACAATTTCAAGTCCCTTTGCAAGCGTCATTCCGGCTTTGATTGCCCTACCTGAAGCCTTTTGAATAACCACGCCGTCCGCCATCGGATCAGAAAACGGAATACCAAGCTCAAGAACATCAAGACCATTCGCACACGCAGCATCAATTATCTCAAATGACCGCTCCACATCAGGATCACCCGCCGTAATATAACCCACAATCGCTGCCCGTTTCTCTTGTCTAGTACGTTCAAATGTTCGTTGTAAAAAATCCATAATTTTTTGTCAAAAATAAATTAATTTATTATATACTCAAGCTGTTTTAAAATTCCTGAAGCTGCGATAAACCTACAACGCAGAGCGTTAGGCAAACGCAACAACGTGAATCGGTTGTTCAGGGACGAAACCTATCGCCCTACCGGCTACGGTATGATTATGTAAATATTGGCAATTATTCTGATACTTTTTCGAGAGTTGCGATCAAGGGACCTGTTGATTCGGCGCAAAAAATATCCGGTCCGAATGCCAGAATTTGGTCGCGTTTGATTTCGGCTTCTGCCAAGGATGAAGTGAAAACGATTGCGCGACCAGTGTGATGTATTTCGTTGGCAAGTTTGAATCCCGCTTCAACCGTAAGACCAAAAAGCATTTGCAACATTATTATTACGTAATCAAAAGTGTGTACATCGTCATTCCAAAGAATTACGTTGAATCGCGGTTCTTTCTGTTCTTTCTTTTTCCGCTTCTTTTTCGGACGCACAAGCGTTTCCAAACCTGAATCCGGAAAAGTTGATATTGATGGAGCTGACATTTTATAAATCAAAAAAATATATAGGTTGAAGATACCGGTTACGTTGCGGGCAACAGGCTTCGGGGATTTTAAAGTAGTTTTTGGAAAGTTCTCGTAGTACTTTTTTTTTCGAGCAATGTTTTTAAAGGACAAAAGGGACAAAGCGACCGTTTAAACAATGGGCATTTCTAAAATTGATTTTAATAGAATTCGGTCGATTTTTATCGACTGAAAATCGACCGAATTTGAAATAATTTGTTTTTGGTAAATAATATTTTAGAAATTCCCCAATATCACTGAGGAAGTTTTCTAAATACCTCCTATACATCGTTCTGAAGGTTATTGCTAAAGTCCCTTGCGTCCCTCATGTCTCTTAAAAATACCGGACAAAAAGATACAAAGAAATCCCCTTTCATCATAGTTTACCCATTTCACCTCTCAGTGCAATCCCACCGTACACACAATACCGTTCACGGTATCGCTTGTAAAAATTACTCAATGTGATACACTCTTACGGCAATTTTTTACTGGATATACTCAAAGCTGTTTTACCCCGTAGTTTGTGTTTGCGACGGGTTACGGGGAATTTTTTCCGACGCTGGCTTATTGTTGTATACTCAAGCTACTTTAAAATTCATGGAGCTGAACGCGCAAGCGCAACAACGTGAAGCGGTTGTTCAAGGGCGAAGCCTATCGCCCTGCCGGCTACGGTATATTGGATCGATTTATTTATTATTTTGACATGAATCTTGTTGTTTGTTTTAAGGAAATACCGGTTGCTGATTATTTAGTTGAGCGGATTGTTCGTGAGTGGGATGATGTCGAGATAGTCAACGTTGGTCAGGATCGTATTGCTGGGGCGTTATTGGAAGCGGATTATTTTTGTGGTCATGCGAAGGTGCCGGTTGATTGGGACAAGATTGTCAGTCAAGGTCGATTGCGTTGGATTCAATCTTCGGCGGCGGGGATGGATTGGTGTCTTGTCCCGTCGGTTATAAATTCGGAAATTGCGATTACTACCGCGTCGGGAGTGCTTGCGGATCAAGTTGCCGAGCATACGCTTGGTTTGGTTATTAGTTGGATGCGTAATTTGCCCGTGTTTCTCAACGAGCAACACAACAAACTAACGCCGGATTTCAGACAATTTATTCGCCGTCCGACTCGCGATTTGACGAATGCTACGGTTGGTATTGTCGGTTTTGGCGGAGTTGGACGCAGGTTATCGCAAGTTTTAGCCCCGTTTAAAACCCGAATAATTGCAACAGATTTATTCCCTGAATCGAAACCGCCGCACGTTGCGGAGCTTTGGGTGGCGGACAAGTTGGATGATTTATTGAACCAGTCCGATGTTGTGATACTTTGTCTGCCGCTTAATAGCGCAACAAAAAATCTATTTGACAAAAGTAAATTCAAACAGATGCGCAAAGACGCGCTTTTCGTCAACGTTGCGAGGGGACAACTTGTGGTAACGAGTGATTTAGTGGATGCATTGGAATCGGATTTGATTGCTGGTGCGGTTATGGATGTTACGTCGCCTGAGCCGTTACCGTCGGCGAGTCCGCTTTGGGACTTTGCCAATGTAATTATTACGCCTCATGTTGCGGGGCAATTCCATCGCAGGTTTGACAATGTTGTTGACATTTTTATTGAGAATATTAAACGTTATAAAAAGGGCGAAAAACTTATAAATTATTTGACCCCAGAAGGCAAAAAATCCGGTTTCCCGTTACGCAATGCTGGATATCCGTTGTGGATCGATTACAAATAACAATGCACCGCTGACGTACACAAATGACGAATAGGTTGCCCTTTAATGATTCGAGATATACGTTCCGCATAAATTAAGTTACATTCAAAATTCAGAAGCTGAACACGCAATCGCAACGAGGTGGAGCGGTTGTTTAAGGGGCGAGATTTATCGTCCGTACTTGCTTCGGTATATACTCGAGCTACTTTAAATTCCTGAAGCTGAACACGTAAGCGTAACAACGTGGAGCGGTTGTTCAAGGGCGAAGCCTACTGGCTACGGTATAACTTTAACAATTTTTATTATAGTGTCTCATCGCGATTTATCTACAGTTCTTTTTGAGCGTACGCTTTCGCGTACACAAGCTGGTGTTGGGGTGCGTAGTGGTTGCACGCTTGAGTTGTTGGGCAATTATGCGCGGTTGTTAAAAGACCAGAAAGTGACGTGGGATGAGAATATATGTTTCCGTCAGATTTTAGGTCATGGCGGTCAAGGTATAGTTTATTTGAGTGAGCGTGTTGGCACGGATGGTTTTGTGTTGCCGATGGCGATCAAGGTATTTTCGCCGGAGCGGTTTGCGGGAGATGTGTTGTATGAGGAGGAGATGAGCAACATGGCGGCGGTAACGGCGAAGGTTGCGCGGATTCAACATGATCATCTTTTGGCGGTACACAATTGGAGGGCGGAAAATCGTGTTCGGTTTATGGAGATGGAGTTGATTGACGGTTTTGATTTGAACAAGTTATTGCAACAAGAAATGCTTGACCATCTTCATTCGCAAGTTTCGGCGCGGCGGTGGAAGCACATCAATGAAGTAGTGGTTACGCGCGGGATGATGCATCCGCGTCTTATGCCCGGTATTGCGGTGCCGATAATTCGGGATTGTTTGGGTGCGCTTGCGGCGTTGCATCGCGGCGGGGTGATTCATGGCGACATTAAACCGTCAAATATAATGCTCAAACGTACCGGCAACGCGAAGGTGATAGATATTGGTTCGGCGTTTGAGATTGACAAATTGCGAATACATCGAACGTTTACTTTAGCTTATGCGCCGCCGGAGATTTTGGAGGGCAAGGACGGAACGCCGAGAAGTGATATTGCGAGTTTGGGTTATGTTTTGATTGAGATGTTATCGGGTCGGCGGTTATTTAATTCGCAGTCGGAGTTTCAAGGTTTGCAAGGACGGTTGATTTTGGCGAGCAAGCTGCATCAAATTTTACCGGCGCAAGTTGCATCGAGTGAGAGGTTGATGAGTTTTTGCAAGGGTTTAATTGCGCCGGATCCAAACAGGCGTTTTGAGAGTGCTGAGGCGGCGGATGTTTTTCACGACGGCGCGGCGGAATTCCAACGCGAGCTAATTATCGGCGGTTTAGCTTGCGAGTACGAACCGGAAATCAGAAATTGGCTAGACGAATTGGGACACTTCTCAAAAAATAACGAAAACAAAAAGAAATAATACACCGAAGCCGGTATAAAATGACAAAGGTGAAAAAAATGAAGAATCGATCAAATCATAGTGGTTTTACGTTGATTGAGATTATGGTTGTTCTTTTGATATTTTCGTTATTGTTATCTTCTGTGGTGGTGTTGTTCAATGGTTTTGCGGAGGGGCAACGTTTACGTTCTGCGGTAACGACGGTTCGGACGGAGGTTTCTGAAGCGCGAATTCGAGCGATGGAGTCTGGGCAAATTTTTTGTATTCGGTGTCAACTTGGCGGTGAGGAGTTGATAATAGATCGGATTCTTGATGCGCATTTTACGGCGGGGTTATCTTCGCGGAGTACGTCTCGGCGGTTTGATTTGAACAATGAATATGATCCGTTTGAGGAGGGTGGTTTTGTTGGGGACTATACTGATTTCATTATTAGGGATCCTTCGAGTGCATCTAAGGATCGGGGGACGCGGTTTGTGAGTTTACCGGCGGGGATTAAGGTTTCGGATGTGGTTGTGTTACCGGAGGAGCGGGCGGTTTTTTATCTTGGTTTAACGGGTGGGGAGGAATCGGTATTGGACAGGGAGATGTTGGTCAACGAGGAAATTGACAACCGCAACATAAGGCTTGGCGAGACCGGCTCAGGTGACAAAACGTGGTCAACGCCGATATTTTTTTATCCGGATGGAACGTGTTCAACGGCGGCGTTATTATTGAAGAATGTCAATGGTCAATTTGTAGAAATCAGGTTACGCGGCATGACCGGACTAACAAAAGTTACCGAAACCTTCACCCCCAACGAATACACCGGCGAGCTCGACACCTCAAGATAATACCGGAACCGGCATTAGCGATAGCTTCGTTCTTGAACAATCGCTTCACATTGTTACGCTTCCGTATTCAGTTGCAGGAATTTTAAAACAGCTTGAGTATAATACTAAAAAATATTCGCACTCATTCGCGTTCCATTGGCGTGTTTCGCGTTTAAAATCTCCTCCTAAAAATATCTAACGAACCCGAAATGCCCAGACCGCCTATAATGACTTCGGTACAAAAT
>JAIRWK010000336.1 GCA_031268995.1 Planctomycetaceae bacterium | reverse complement strand
TAACCTCCAAATACGAAGAACCCTCAAACATGTGTTCGGCTATCGTTTTGCTCGTGCCATATAACATGCGGTGAAAATAATCTATCTCATTGGCAAATTGCAACTCAACCAACATAATCCCGCCCAACTCGGTCTCAACCAAAATATCAACCTTGTTATGCTTGTCGTCTTTGTGCTCTTTGTTGCTTTCACTTTCACCAAGATTCCTCACCGAAATATCACGCACAAATAACTCACTCAAAAAACCTTCCAAAACATCATAGTCAGACTTGTTACGCAACAAACGCTTCAACGCATAGTCAAACGATACCAATGGACGCTTATTTCTCTCTTCCAATGACATGTCGTTTCTCCTTTGTGAGGTTTGCAATGTTTTGAGGAATTTCTAATCATCCCAAATTCGGTCGATTGGCAGTCGATAGAAATTCCCCTCAGTGTAAAATCGAATAGGTTACACTAACTGATAACTTTGTCAAGGTGTCTGTTTTGGGGTGGGTGAATTTTGTATTTTCTCTATTTTGCGCAAATTATACACTCAAGCTGTTTTGAAATTCCCGAAGCTGCGGTAAACCTACAACGCAGAGCGTTAAACAATCGCAACAACGTGAAGCGGTTGCTCAAGGGCGAAGTCTATCGCCTTACCGGCTTCGATATGGCAATTGATGGAAATCGACCGAATTCAAATTAAGGGAACTTCCAAAAACCGCTTCAATAATACTTTATCCATTTTAAAAAATCAGTACGCAGATTTGGAAGAGATATTCGCAAGATTCAGAAAATAGAAATCTGATCTGCGATTATACCCAAAGAACCTGCGTCGTCTGCGTGTTGATTTTTAAAATGGTTTTTTCTCAAGAATCTGATACAAAATTACCGAAATACCACAGTGACCGTGCGGATAATCAGTACAATCATCATAACCGGAACACCACAGCACAAACACAACCCGTCACTTTGCACAACTCGACAATCCCGATTTTCGACAAAAGCAGACCACTAAAGGGGGTTGCTAAAAATACTATTTGCCAAAAACAAATTATTTTGAATTCGGTCAATGTTTAGTCGATAAAAATCGACCAAAGTCGACTAAATCAATTTTTAAAAACTCCCTAAAGATATTTTGTCCCTTTTGTCCTCATTGTCCCCGTTCAACACATATACCGGCTACGGTATAAAAAATATGACAAAGAAATTAAAAATGAAATCTTTATATTCAAGCTGTTTCAAAATTACAAAAACCAGACACTCAAACGCAATATTACAAAACGGTTGTTCAAAAACAGAACGTACCGTCCATACCGGAGACGGTTTAAAATTTTTGAAGATCAATGCGATTGTCTGTGCTGTCAGTTTGACAATTTTATTGTGCGGGTTGTTTTTGACTTGTTGTCCTGTGATTGCGGACACTGCGCAACCGGCTGAAGACACTAAAGCTACGGCTAATAAAGAAACTGATAATAAAGCAGACAACAAATCTGAAAATAAATCTGATAACAAAACAGACAAAAAATCCGACACCAAATCAGATAACAACACAACCGATAAAAAAGAAGATAACAAAGTTGTGAAAACTGCTGAAAACATTGTCGATTCCGCCCGTTCCGCTGTCGTTGCCGATAACTTTAAATCAGCGAATAACACAAAAAATAATACCAACACAAAAACCGACAAAAATACAACCTCCGACAATATCGACACAAAAAATAAAACAAACAAAACCGAACCAATTGACAACGGTTGGACGGCAATTGTTCCAAACAAAGAAAAAGAAAAAAACGAAAAATCAGAAACAGATCAAGAAATCCGAATTGCCGAACAGAAAACCGGCACGCAGAAAGATTCGTCTAATAACAATGACGGCAAAATTGGCATTTGGGATGCGTTGCCGAAAAATGTTACGGATGGTGAAACGTCTTCTCCAAACAAACCCCAACAATCACAATCGCTCAAAACCAAATCCGACTCAAACAGTCCGTTTGCAACACCTAAAAACATAAAAGAACCCACAACCACAATACCAGAACTTAACCCTGATCCCACACCAACTCCACAACTGCCCTTGACAATCGAGCCAATAATTCCAGCACCTCCGGTGAATTTGTCGCCTGCCGTTTTGCCCAATGAATTGGAAAGCGAATTGCACGAACCCTCGCCAATTACGGCAAAAATTGGAACCGGCGAAAGTGACAAAAATAATTCCAGTCAAGATAATAATGACGGCGAAATTAAAGAACCAGGTAAATCGTTGGTCAAACCGAAAATTGACAGCGAAGATGGAAACAACACCGGCTCAACAGAAAACAACACCCAAAATACACCGAAAATCGAAACACCAAACGAAGCCGCCCCCAAAACTGAAACAAACTCATTGGTCAGAGTTCCAAACAGAAGTGCGGAAGAAATTGAGAAACGGCTTAATGCACTTGCGCAAGAAAAGTCATCGCTTGAGCAGATGTTGAAAAATACAGCCGACGAAAAAAACGACGATGATAAAGGAACAACAGATTCGGACGAATCGTTTGGCGTTTCAAGATCAGGTGCCGCAAAAACACCAGACGAAACCAAATCTGAAGAAACTCAAGAAAATAAAACCGACACCGAAAACCAACCCCAAGAACCCGCCGAAAAAACTGAAACAACCGACGCAACAAAAGGCGACCAAGAAAATGTTGATTCCGAAGAGACGAATGTTGTAACAGAAGAGGTGCTTGGTGATTTTGATGAATTGACTACAGATGAACCTGTTAAGAAATTGATTGATCCGAGTCGTGTTGGTGATCCTGATGGGGTTGCCAAGATTAAGTTGATGTACGATGAAGTTATAAACGGTCTCAAAAGCAGAAATATTGCAGGCAAGTATGAACGTTGGAAAGAATATGCTCGTACAACGTTGCGTAACTCGGCGGGAATCAACACCGGTAGCGAACTTGACGGACGCACACGATTGAGTTGGTACAAAAAGTTGTACAACGAACCGATCTATTCGGTTTTTGAAGCAGAGGAATTTACCCGCCGACTACATGACGGATTGAGCGGCAACCATCGTTTGATCGCCGAATCAATGGCAATAATCCGTGAAAAACTTGACGTTCCCGCGCGAAACGATAGCGGTATAATCTTTCCAAAATGCGAAACCCCAATCGACGCAATCAGCGAAGTCAAACGCGCCTTGATCTCCGCGCAAATGCACCACGCCCGCGCCGTGTCAACATTGACTTCCGCCGAACAAACCGAACTTGTCGGAAATCTTGTCCAAACATTCGTCGGTCAAGGTTGCGTCAATGGTCACACAATTCCGAGCCGAACTTACGGCAGACGATTATTGGATATGCTGGAAAAAGTGGATAAATCGGCAATGCACGACGCGGCAGAAGCGTTTATTCCATTGTTAAATACAAGTCTGCTTGAGTTGCTTGACAAGTTGCCCGAAGATGCTTTGCCGTCAACACTCATCGGCGGTCAAAAATTCCAACGATTAACAACCGCCGCCGGTGATATTATAATCGGCGGTCGCGGAAACAACGCTTATGATCTTGACAGTCCTGATTTTCGCGATGTGATTTGCATAATTGATCTCGGCGGCAATGACAGTTACCGCGATGGGACATGCGGTTTGCATCGTCCGGTGCTGCTGATTATTGACCTGCACGGCAACGACACCTACACGGCAACACGCGCAGGCGTACAAGGCGGATCGATATTGGGTGTTTCGGTACTGATTGATGTCGAAGGCGATGATCGTTACAACGCGGTAGATGTTGCGCAAGGCTCATCGATTGGCGGAATTGGATTACTTTTTGATTTTGGCGGAGACGACAGTTACAGAGCTTTACGCCGTGCGCAAGCACACGCGTTGTCGGGTGTTGGAATGATAATAGATAGGGAAGGCAACGACAGCTACCACGCGGCAATGTGGGCACAAGCATTTGGTGCGCCGGGCGGATTTGGTGTGCTTGAGGATACTTCGGGCGATGATCATTATTATTGCGGCGGTCTTTATATTGACTCTTATCCAGAACATCCGGGTTATGATGGTTGGGGACAAGGTATAGGCGCGGGCATTCGTCAAGTTGCAAACGGCGGCATTGGCGTATTGCTTGAAGGGTCAGGCAATGATGTTTACGAAGTTGACTATTTCGGGCATGGCGGCGGATATTGGCTTGGAGTAGGTTTTGCCAGAGACTTTGGCGGCAACGACGTTAGACACGGAACAACACTCACTGCATACAACGGCACCGCAAGACGCGAAAATAAATGGACACGTTTTGCAAATGGTTTTGGTTGCCATTATTCTGTCGGTTATTGTTTCGATGATTCGGGCGACGATGTTTACGGCGGAACGATTATGGGAACCGGAATGGCATGGGATTTGTCAATGGGTTATCTCTGCGATTTCAACGGTAATGACAAATTCACGGCAACCGGCGGAATGACACAAGGTGTTGGTGCAGAAGGCAGTATAGGAATTTTGTTTTCGTATGGAGGAAACGATACTTTCAGCGGACGTAACCAAGCTTACGCAAGCGGCAATATCACTTATCACTCTACAGCGAATTGCGGCAGTAATTTTAGTTTTGTCATCAATTACGGCGGAACCGACTCTTACGGCAGCGGTGCCAAAAATAATTCGTATGTACAACGCGGTTCAACAGGCGGATTTTTAATTGACAGACCGACAAGTAGTGAAGCGGTTGTCGAGTTGGCGAATTTGCAAAAAGCGATAGATTTGCGAAATGAGGAAATCAAGGCTTACGATGAAAAACAAGCCGCATTGCGCAAAGAAGCCGCCGAAAAAGGTCGCCGTTATTACCCAAGAACAAGAAGACCAGTTCCAATTCCTTCAGAACAACAAAGAATCCTATCCGGTGTACCAGACTTCGGAAAACCCGTCCCAACAAGCGTCTCGTCCGCCGAAAATAACGATACCGTTATTGAGTAATTTTTAGAATTAGAAATACCGTAGCCGGTACGGACGGTGAGTTTTGACCTTATACCATATCCAGTAATGCGATAGGCTTCGTCCTTGAACAACCGCTTCACGTTGTTACGCTTGCCTAACGCTCTGCGTTGCAGGTTTACCGCAGCTTCAGGAATTTAAAACAGTTTGAGTATAAGCAACCGCTTCATGTTGTTGTGATCACATGTCCGGCTTCGGGAATTTGAAAACAGCTTGGGTATGAAATCGTAAATCACGATTGATTACACTTTGTTCCTCGTGTTACATTTTTCACTTTTGTTCACTTACTTTACCCCTAAAATTAAATTTAAAAGAAAATGAAACGATTAGCTTATATTTCGGTTATTTTGATCGGTTTAGTGTTTTGCATTAGCAGGTCAAACGGTTTTACCAACGCAAATAAAACAGATACAACAAGCCCGACAAAATCAATTTCGGCTGAAACTTTGTCGTACACGTTCGGTGATACACTTGAGCCGGACGAGATACCGAATTTTGTTACAGGTATTTCGCATGATCGGTTGTCGGACGCGGTTCCGCTTCGGGCGGATGCACCGGTGGACTTGAAGGCGGTTACTTCTGGAGTTAACGGCGGCAATAATTCACCGACAGAAAATAAGAATCCGCAAAATGTTGATTTAGCGGTTCGTATTCATCCGCCAGCGTTGAAATATACTGATTTGATTTTGCCTGAAATTGCGAGCGAATACGCGCTTGTCCAATACACCGCCGAAAAATCCAACCCCAGAATACACAACCATAGCCCCAACCGTAATCGTAACCGCGATAAGGAGCAAACAGAAGTTGCTGCGGCACCGACTGGTGATGTTTTGGACAAAGCACCGCTTAAAGTTGCGGCTAATGCCAAGCCGGTCAAAACGGTAAATGAAGTACCTGATCAACTTTTACAATCAATTCAAACGGCATTGACGTTGAACACAACGCGGACTGTTACAACGGTAAACAATACACCCGGCGACATACTTTTGGCAGCGTTACCTTACGGCGCGGACTCGAAAATTTGGCAACCTGATCCCAATGCGCCGCCGGCGCGAAATTCGCGAAATAAACCCGTTCAACAAGGTAATTATATTTATTCAATTGGTACGCTTTGTTGGAATTATGTTTGCAATGGCAAGACGCTTTTGCGTAGCGACGGCAAAAATGTTTACGCGAAAGTTGGTGCGGGTTATCAATTACGTCCGGGTTCATTTCTGGCGTTGCTCGCGATGTCGAATATTATGCCGAACTATGAGTTGAAGGTTGGCGGCGGAATTTATACAATTGGCAATTTGATAGCATCAGAAAAACGCAGCGTGTCAAGAGGTAGCAATATGTCATTGATTTTGCTTGGTTTATCGTTTTATGGTACGCCGACGGATTCGTGGAAAAATGATCTTGGCGAGACATGGAATATTGAACGTATGGTAATCGAAGAGTTGAATCGCCCAATAGATCAGGGAACAAGCGACGTAACCGATTGGCTTTTGGGCTTGACGGCAGCAGTCAATTTGTACGAGGAGGAAAAAATACAGTTGCCCAACGCAGTAGCTTTAGCAAAAAAACAAATAGGCGTTTATCAAGAATGGGTGTTGTCGGTACAAAATGAAGATTATCTTTGGCATCCAAAGTTCTTTTTGTATCGCGGTGTCGGTGCGGACAATTTTGATTCGCTTTACTCAAGCGGTCATATTTTGCGTTGGTTAGTTTTATCTCTGCCGGACGAACGCTTGCAAGATTTACGAATTAAACGCTCAATCAACAGCCTAATCACCGCCCTAAACCGCATCCCCACAGCCCAAAACGCCAACACCTTGACCGATAGACAACTAGAATCACTAGCCATCGCACTACAAACAATATCAATTTACAAACAAAGAGTTTACGGTGAAGACCAAGAAAATAAAAATTGAAGTTTAGACAGAATCCCTAAAACCTCATAATTATACTCAAGCTGTTTTAAAATTCTGGAAGCTGGACACGCAAGCGCAACAACGTGAAGCGGTTGTTCAGGGGCGAAGCCTATCGCCTTACCGGCTACGGTATAAACAATACGCAATAGCACACCAAACCGTGAGCTGTTGCGTATTGTCATTTCTGGACAAAATACATTTGCGAATAATCATAAATTCCTTCTTCGTAAATCTGCAATATACTCAAGCCGTTTTAAAATTCCTGAAGCTGAACACGCAAGCGCAACAACGTGAAGCGGTTGTTCGAGGGCGAAGCCTATCGCCTTACCGGCTACGGTATATCTGCGTCTTCTGCGTGCCTAATTATCCTAAACGAAATTTTCTAATTACTTGACAACCGGATGAAAATCCGATGTAGAAACAATTGCTGAATAATTTTTGTACTCCTCTTGAGTACTATTGATATTTTGTGTAAAATTCCCCGAAATGCGGATTCAGATTTTTAACAACAAGCAAACCGATCCGAAGTTTAAAAAATAAACAGTATGGAAAGAATGAAAGAGCAAGTTGAAGAGAAACATCAGTCAGGAAAGGCGCGACAAGGCAATATTTATGACGTTTTTGTCAAAAATATTTTTGGTCAATTGTTGATATTTGTTGATTTTTTGTTGAATTATGCGGATCGTGAATTTGTTGACGAGATTATTTTGGACGAGATATCGTTAGCACCGACGCATCATATTGATCCAAGTGGTTCGGAGCGGATATTGGATTTAGTTTTTTCTTGTCCTCTCAAAAACAAAAACAACGCAAAGGCGGCAATAATTTTTGAACATGCGAGTAA
>JAIRWK010000251.1 GCA_031268995.1 Planctomycetaceae bacterium | reverse complement strand
CAGACGACGCAAATTCTTTTAAGGATAATCGCGGATCTGATTCCATCTTCTGATCTTGCGAATATCTCTTACAAATCTGCGCCGTTTGCTCGCCAATTTCTTAAAATGGTTTTTGGAAGCTATTCTCTGCCTTATATTCTAGTCAACAGAAATAGTCTATCTAATTGTTACAATCGATACTATTAGACAAACCGGTTTATCTAATACTACCGGTACTGCGTTTACCAAAAACCGGTAAATTCATTTTGTTTGTCAAATAGCGAATATCAGGATTGTCGATTCCTAGACCAAAGCTACTCTAAAATCCCGATGTTGCAATGAAGCCGTAACGCAAGACGTTAAATAATCGCATTATGTTGAAGTTGTTTTAGATTTCCTAAAACGGAATACACAAGCACGACAACGTGAAGCGGTTATTCAAGGGCGAAGCCTATCGCCCATGCCGGTTACGGCATGACACGGGATGATTGCTAAATGTTAAGGTCAGCTTTCGTGATTTGGGGTTTGTGGATGGTGTCCGTGTTTGTTTGGGATAAAAGATTGTACCGTGCCGGAAGCTGTTTTGAAGTTTTGGAAACTTCGGAGGTTTCGGTATAACATGGTCGGAGAAATATTTATGAAAAAGAATTTACAGAAAATATCTTACAGACAAGTTGTCTGTCTGATTGGAATATTTGTTTTAAGTTTTGGGTTGTTTTGCAATCAATTTCAGCAAACACAAGCCGCACCGTCCCGGACAAATCTACGTTGCAAAGAACACAACCTCAAAGGATGTGCTTCTTGCGTTTCAACTGGAAACGGCACGATGATCTATCACGAACTTGTGCCGCATGTCGTTTTGCCTGAAACCATACAATACAACCGCGTTGCCCCAAAATCCAACACGTCCGCCCCGTCAGCCGGAACCGTGTCGCCCTTCGTCGCAATCTACACCGCATTTCCGTCATACAACTTGCCTGCCGATACCGAAATGCGACAGATAAATCAACTGGTTTATCCAATCACGCCTAAAACATTGCCGGTGCCGTTGCCGCAAAAAAATACCCCCAATAACCCGACTCCAAAAAAGAATAACACCAACGAAAAAATGGCTGTCGAAAGCCAAACCGATCTTGAACAAATTAAAAAACCAGTCGACTCCGATTCGTTCGATTTGGAATGGCAAGTTCAAAATTCGTCAGACCGCTCGTCCGATCAACTGTTGTCCAAAAAGGCTTCAAATAAAAACCGTAAATCAGTTGCCAACAAAACGTATGACTCCTCTGAAGTAAACGACATGTTCGACGTGTCGATGGCAATTCTCCAAGTTTCGAATATGGAGGAAGTCGTTCCCGCAACACCGCGTTTTGCCCTCAATGATAACGTTACGCAAACGGGTATTTTTTGCAATAGCACGCCTAAACAACCGGTCGCGTGGTCGTTTAGCTCGCCTATTTTTAAGATTGCGGCGGTTCCGACGGGTTTTGGTAACGGCAACGGTTACATCTCACAATTCAACCCGCACGGCGGCGTAAACGTCGGCTTCCAACCTTCACCAAACGCAAACTTCGGACAACCACAACCCACCGGAAACTTCCCGCAAAACTTCGGACAAAATAACGGCGCAAATGTTCAAGTATTGCCCAACGGAATGTTACTTTTGAGCGTGCCGCCAAGCCATCATAATTGTGGTTTGTTACGTTGTCGTGATCATAATTGGCGTTATATGTTGTTGCCGCCCGCTCCGAATCAAGCGTCGGGCATGTTGCAAACGCCTCCGCAACCGCAGTTGCCCGCACCGCAACCCAATACGCCTGACTCGCAAGCATTCATGTATCAATACCCGCAAACGATGAATCCCTACGCCAATCCATACTCGCAACAACCGCAAATCGTCCCCGTTACGGCAATGACTCCATACGGACTTGCGGTTGTGGGATACAGGCAAATATCGAACATGCAAGCCGATCACGTTGCGTTCGGTCAAGGCATGGGCAATTTAATGGCAGTTGCGAATAATCAATTCAGCCAACAATATTCGCCCACCCAATGGCGAATCGCTCAACAACAATTAGCGCAGCAACAATTTATCCAACAACAATTAGTGCAACAGCAACTTGCCCAGCAACAATTAGCGCAACAAAAATCCCAATCGTCCGCATCTCAAGACGGTACCGCAAACGAAGACAACGCCGATGAATCTTCGGATTTAAAAATGCCGTTGCCGATTAACGGTACCGCAAATGGAACTGTTGCGGGCAACGCGGCGCAGGACAATACAATGAACTTGTACGCGAATCCTTACACAATGTACGCACTCCAAAGCGGTAATTTAACGGTTGGTGCGAATAATATGTCAGGTGTTGGCAAGGACGGCGTAGGAATTTTGGGAGATCAACCTGTTGGTAATTTACCGGCTATACCAAACCAACAATTCAACGTTTTGTCGAATCCGTATTTTGCAAATTCACCGACAACATTGCCGCCGCAACTTTACGGTTCACCTTACGGTTTCAATCCGTACACGGCTTCGGTTTATCCGGCGGTGCAGTTTGGCGGGCAACTTGGCAATCAATACTTGCCGCTTTACAGTCAACAACCCTACATACCGGTCGGGTTGCAACAACCCGCCCCGCAACAACAGGCAAATCAAGGCGGTCTTTCAATGACAGATATGTTGTTATTGATGATGTTGATGAAAGAGAATAACAAACCGCAGCGACGACTCAGCTTTTTTGAACGGATTGCTGAACGGCGTGCGGCAAGACGACAACGCGCAGAACAAAACGATCCATTCAATCAAATAATGCAGATGTGGAATACACCATTCTACGCCGATTCAACCGCAAGAATGCCAGCAGCAAACGCATACCCATACGGCTACTTCGGCGCACAATCTACACCAATAAATACTGCAAATTACGGCGGTTACCATAATCTTTATTATGGAAATACAACCTACTATTGAGAAATAACTCAAAGCTGTTTTGTAACTGTTCAAGAGATCGATTTTGGCACGAAGAAAACGCAGATTTAAGATGATTTACGCACAGATATTTACACCGCGTGAATCTCAAGTATCAGTGTTGTCAGCGTGCCAAAATCGATCTCTTGAACGGTTACAATTTTTTTATGTGATGTACTCAAACTGTTTTGAAATTCCTGAAGCTGGACACGCAAACGCAACAACGTGAAGCGGTTGTTTAAGGGCGAAGCCTACCACCCATACTGGCTTCGGTATACTGAATGCTCAAAAAACTCTGTTCGTGAATACCGGTTTCGGAGTATCGTTTGTGTAGGTCGTGGTGTATTCTTGTCAAAAATATAAATTTTTATATACTTTTAAGCCGTTTTGAAATTTCTGTAGCGGAATACGGTAATCACAGAATTGCTGGGCGGTTACTCAATAGCGAAGCCCGCCGCCAATGCCGGCTACGGTATTACAACGTTTAAAAACATTTAACAAGAAAATTAAAAATGAAAAAGACATTGTTTGTCGGTTTGGGTGCGATTGTTTTACTCTGCTGTTCAGCTGTCAACGCACAAGTTTCGGATACGGAAAAAGAAGAAGGTTTTGTTCCGATGTTTAACGGAAAAGACCTGTCCGAATGGGACGGCAATCCTGATTTATGGGTTGCGAAAGACGGTTGCATTGTTGGTCAAACGAGCGCGGAAGGTGCTGCAAAATTGACGTACAACCAGTTTATAATTTGGAAAGGTGGTGATGTTGCGGATTTTGTTTTTCGTGCCGATATCAAGTTGTCCCCGAAAGGAAACTCCGGCTTCCAATATCGAAGCCAAAAATCAGGAAAACCATATTCGGTAAACGGCTATCAAGCAGATTTTGACGGAGTTCACACACATTCCGGCATATTGTACGGCGAAGGTTTCGGCGGCATTCTGTGCCAACGCGGTTTGGAATCCACAATCGAAAAGGGACAAAAACCAAAAAAAATACGACAAATTGCCGAAAGCAATACATTGAAAAAAGAGTTGAAAGTTGACGATTGGAATTCTTATGAAATCACCGCCAAAGATTTCACTTTCACACACAAAATAAACGGAAAAATCATGAGCATCACAAACGACGAAGATAAAGAGCATCGACGTAAAAACGGAATATTCGCAATTCAAGCTCACGTAGGTCCGCCGATGAAAGTTGAAATAAAAAATTTGCGAATTAAAAAAATTACAGAAGGTAAATAGAAAAGAGAAATTCCTCAAATATATCGGTAGGGAATTTAATTTTAAAACCAAACGACCACATCGTAGGGGCGTACCTTTGCGGTCGCCCCGATACGGGAATTGATCTCACACGGGCAACCTGCACACAACAAAATTATTTCAAATTTGGTCGATTTTCAGTCGATGGAGATCGACCGAATCAAAATGAAATTAATTTTTATAAGTTCCCATATTTATAAAATGTGTGGAGCGTTTTGCGATGATCCCCCCGTTCCCAATATTGTTTAGCTTTGGTATGATTTTCGCCTTCGTGGCTGAATTTTAGAATTGAAAATTATGCTGAGCTGTTTTAAATTTCCCGAAGCGGAACACGCGAACGTAACAACGTGAAGCGGTTGTTCAAGGGCGAAGTCTACCGCCCGTACCGGCTTCGGTATAGCAACCAAATAAATCACAAGGGCAAGCAAATTGAAACGTGCAATTATTAGTGATATTCACAGTAATTTGGAGGCTTTCGAGGCGGTATTAGCTGATATTGCTTCGCAGGGTATTACGGAAATTTACTGTTTGGGCGATCTTGTCGGCTATGGTCCCAATCCGATTGAGTGTATTGATTTGATGCGGAAATCGGTCAAGGTGTGCTTGCTTGGCAACCACGATCAAGCGACGCTTTTTGATCCGGAAGGTTTCAATCACAGTGCGGAGCGTGCGATTTTTTGGACACGTGAGCAACTTGAAAATCCTAATTTACAAGGAGCGAGTGAGCGGTGGGATTTTTTGAATGAGTTACCGCGTCTTTGTCGTGAGGATGATTTTGTTTTTGTTCATGGTTCGCCGCGTAATCCGTTGAACGAATATGTTTTTCACGATGACATCTACAATGATCGCAAAATGGAACGGCTTTTTGCGGTTATCCCGAGATACTCGTTTCAAGGTCATACGCACGTACCGGGTATTTTTACCGAAGACCATGAATTTTTCACGCCGGAAGACATAGGCAATCGTTATGTTTTGGGCGACAGGAAAGTGATGATCAACGTCGGTTCGGTTGGGCAACCGCGAGACAGAGACCCGCGTGCGTGTTATGTTGTGCTTGACGGTTCGTTGATTGTTTTTCGGCGGGTCGAGTATCCGTTTGAGCAAACGATTGAAAAAATCACAGCTATTTCTGACTTGGACAACTATCTCGGATTACGCTTACGCGACGGCAAATAATATCCCGAAGCCGGTATGAGTGTACTGAAGCTACTTTAAAATTCCAGAAGCTGAACACGTAAGCGCGACAACGTGAAGCGGTTGTTCAAGGGCGAAACTTTCCGCCTTTAGTGGTTTTGGTATAAAATTTTTGGATATGGTTATATGCGGTACACTCTTGGTTTTGAACAGCGTCTGGAACAAAAACAGGTATTGACGCAACGGATGATCCATTCGATGGAGATTCTTCAGCTGCCGCTATTGCAACTTGAGGCAAAAATTTATGAGGAATTAGAGAAGAACCCGTTGCTTGAGCTTGATGACGATACGGGCAACGAGGCGGATTTTGACGAGCAAGTATCCGGCGAAAATAATTTGGCGGATGAATTTTCTGGAGAAGAAATTGGTTCTGATGATGAATTTGTTGGCGAATATGATTCTGAGCGTTCTGACAAAAGCGGGTTGACGGATTCTTATGAAATGTTGCCGACAACAACATCGGCAACAGAGACAGAAACGGAAAGGGAGACGGAAGCGGAAACAACAGCGGCGACAACTACGACGTTAATTGATGCGGACAATTTGCCGATTGACGGAGCGCAGGAAAATTTTCAGATTGCGGATGAGTTTGCAGAGATTTATGCTGACACGATTGACGAGATGCCGACGCGGTCGCAGAATTGGTTGGAGAATCAGAGTGAGTTGCGTGATGATGCGGTTGCTAACATTCAGTCGCACCCGCAAACATTGCAAGAGTATTTGACGGATCAACTTTCTTGGTTTGAGCTTTCTGAACCGGTTAGGGTAATGTTTGACCGGATTGTGAACAATCTTGATCGCAATGGTTATTTTCTTTATGAGGTTGAGCAATTTCTTGGGGCGGATTCCGAACCGGCGGAGCGGCAGCAATTCGATGAGGCGATGTCTATTATCCGCAAACTTGATCCGTCTGGAATAGGTGCGCGAGATTTGAAAGAGTGTCTCACTTCGCAACTTAACCCGAAATCTCCTTATTATGATGTGCTTCGTATTTTGATTCAGTCGCATCTTGAGGATATTTCGGGTAATCGGATACCGCAAATAGTTCGGGTTACGGGTTTTTCGATAGAGCGAGTTCAAGAGGCGATAGTTGAGTTACGTCATTTGAATCCGCGACCGGGTGCTGATTTTTTCGGCGAGGAAGCTGCGAAAATTACGCCCGATGTGATAGTTGAAAAGAACGATGAGGGGCTTTATGTTGTACGGCTTTCGGAGGAGCGTTTACCGAGTTTGAATGTGAATCGGTTGCGGATAAATGATCAATATAGGAGTTGGATTAAGGATCGCAGTATTGACAAAACTACGCGTGAATACATCAAAGAGCGAGCGGGTTCGGCGCAATGGTTACTTGATGCGATAGAGCAACGTAAAGGTACATTGTTACGGGTAGCGCAAGCGATAGTTAATTATCAGATTGAATTTTTTGAGCAGACGAATCACGCAATCAAACCTCTCAAAATGCAACAAATCGCGGATGTTGTCGGCGTTCATATTACAACTGTTTCGCGCGCTTGTGATGACAAATGGATGCTGACTCCACAAGGCGTATATCCATTCAAACGCTTTTTCAGCGGAACGATTTCGGCTTCGGACGGCGGAGATAATATTTCGCAAGATGTAGTAAGGATAAAGTTGCAAGAGATAATTGACAACGAAGACAAAAAAGACCCATTGAGCGACGAGGCAATCGTGGAACAACTCAAAGAAGCCGGAATCCAAGTTGCCCGAAGAACGGTCGTCAAATACAGACAATTACTAAATATCCCAAGCAGCAGAGTAAGAAAATCATGGTAACACCCTCTATTCTTTAAAGGAAATTTCTAAAAATTAATTTTATTCGAATTCAGTCGATTTCTATCGACTGAAAATCGACCGACTTTGAAATAATTCGTTTTTGGCAAATAGTATTTTAGAAATTCCCTTCTGTCCCTAAATTATGTCAAAAAAATTACAGCCCGTGAGATATGATGGCTGCTATACTGAAGCTACTTTAAAATTCCCGAAGCTACGGTAAACCTGCAACGCAGAGCGTTAGGCAAACGCAACAACATGAAGCGGTTGTTCAAGGGCGAAGCCTATCGCCCTACCGGTTACGGTATACCGTGATATTTGCTAGTCGTTTCCCATCAAATATCACGAGTGTAAAAATTTTTGCAATGATAAAGAAATTTTTTTGTTTATTTTAAGTTTTAATTTTTCTTACAAATTTACAGGTTTATTTTCTGGCGTTATTTATCGGTAACATTTTGATTGTTTTTTGTTATGGATTGTCGAGGGGTATTGTTTTGTGAATTCCTGTTGCGCAAAATTCTATAATAATTGCGGGTGATCTTGTTCAATTATTTCAAAGGCGAGGTCTCGTTTGGCATTTAAATTGCGACTACACGAGAAAAGCAGATGTGCCGAAGCCAATATTGGTGGTGGGTTTCGTCATTTATGCTCAAGTTGTTTTAAATTCCCGAAGTTGAACGTGGAAGCTGAAGTATTTTAAAGTAACTTTGATGTAATACGCCCAACATATAAACTTTTTAACCGCCAATGCGGTTAAATAAACAACAATTTAAACAAATGAAAAAAAGAAATTTAATGACAGACTCGATAACCGCCAAAATTAAAATTGGTAAAGAAAATGTTAAAATAGGCAACGGGGGGGGGGTGCGTAATCTCCCTAATGGCAATTGTGATAATTTTCACGATTTCTATTCCCCAAAGAGTTTTCTATCTTTTGTTTTTGGTTTTACGCTTGTTGAGCTTTTGGTGGTAATTGCGATTATTGGAATGTTAATCGGGTTACTTTTACCGGCAGTTCAATCTGCACGCGAAGCAGCAAGACGAATGCAATGCCAAAATCACCTCAAGCAAATCGCTTTGTCGGTTCACACGTTTAGCGATGCACATGAAGCATTGCCGCCAATTGCAGTGGGGCTTGATCGTGCAAGTATTTTCTTCCACTTGTTGCCGTTTCACGAACAGCAGGCTTATTACGATAAAGTACTCGCTTATTGCAATTCTTATGGGTTTGGTGATCACCTGAACAACAAGTGGCAAGCGGCTCTTCCAACAATGGAGTTGCGCTCGCAATTTCCTGCAGTTAAAATCTACCAATGTCCTTCAAGACGATCAGGTCCGTCAAATATAACAGGCTTCGACGGTGATTCTCCATGGGCATCCTTAGATACTAGGAATCCAGAAGGCAGAGGTAATTACAACGCTGCAGGTCCTTGTGGTGATTATTCTGCTTTGATACGTTATCGTAATAAGGATGACAGTGAAGACGAGGTAGAGAATATTGCGATTTTTCTTGCAGGAGATAATTACGATATATCAGGTAAATCTCTCTCGGGTACTACTGGTCGTATTAAAAACATAGCGTATTACAGAAGAAGTCATGCTCAAAACCGAAGTCCTTTTGTTGTGGCTTCGAGTCCAGCAATAACTGCTGGCGAAACTGGCACGGGTGTCTATGCAGACGATTATGCCAAGTGGACACCAAGAAACAGTTTTTCAAGCTGGGCAGATGGAGCTTCCAACCAACTGATTTTCGGTGAAAAATATCTTCCGATAGAATATATCAAAAGAAACCATTATGTCGGCGTAGGAAGTTGGGACGGCAGTTGGATGGGTGTATCAGATGTTGTGCCAACTCAGATTGGACGTACTATTCACGTAAGTGCTGTTGACCCCAATAATCCAACGAAACAGATTGGTCTAGTACGAAACAAAAATGCTGGCTCAGGCTCAAGCGGCGACGTATCAAATCCAAAAGGAGGTTATCCTCCCACGAATATTGTTGCGGTAGTTTCTGCGGTTGGTCAACTTGGAGGATTAGATATCCGATTTATAACTGGCGGAACGAACACAATAGTAGGATCTAGTGATACTGGTGTGAATGGTTTTGCCTTTCGATTTGGTTCTGAACATACGTCGGTTATTAATTTCGCGATTGGTGATGGTTCGGTACGCGGTATAAGTTTATCCGCAGACACCGCAACATTGAGTAACTTGTCGGATATTGATGACGGTACACCCGCAGTGCTTCCATGATTACGCATTTGGCGTAGTCATAAAATTTACAATAGAGAGTACTATACCGAAGCCGGTATGGGCGGTAGGCTTCGCCCTTGAACAACCGCTTCATATTATTATGTTCGCGTATTCAGCTTCGGGAATTGTAAAACAACCTAAATATAAAATAAAGGAGATAAATTTGAAACGATTTTTTTTGATTTTAATATTGAGTATTTTTATCGGCTCGTTTGTGTCGAGCTGTTCAAGACCGGCGGGATTTCCACAAAAAGTGGTGCCGTTTACCTTGCAATTATTGAATAAAGGCGTACCGGTTCAAGATGCTTTGGTTGCACTTTTTGCCGACACTGGACAGGGGGCTGAAAGCGAAGTTGTTAAATATACAATTATCACAACAACAAATTCCGAAGGATTGGGAGAGTTTAAGACATCGGCTCACACCTATTCCAGAACAGGTGTGCCGCCAGCAACATACAAAGCAACTCTTGTAACACCTTTTGTCAAAGCACCTTCGGATATACTATCAAAAGCTAAACTCGAAGAAAAAAGCGAGCGAGAAGTTAGTGCTTACCGTGCAAAAATTAGAGCAGAGCTCGAAACAATGCCCGGATTCATTCCTTTTGAATGGGGCAATATAAAAACAACTCCAATCAAAATAACTGTCCCCGAAGAAGGCGGAACAGTAACAATTGAAGTTACAAACCAAAAAACATTTCAACAATAAGGAATTTTTAAAAACCTACATTTTTGTGAGCAGCGACATTGAAATTTAGCGGGCGAACATTTTCCGTAGCCCCGCATGGGACGTGATGTGCATAACTGGCGGTATACCGAAGCCGGTATGGGTGATAGGCTTCGCCCATGAACAACCGCTTCGCGATGCTACGCTTGCGTAATCAGCTTCAGGAATTTTAAAACAGCTTGAGTACAAAGGCGCATGTGTTGACAACTCTCTTTAAAGAAAAGGTATTATACCGAAGCAGGTTTCGTATAATTTCCTTGCAAAAATTTTAACATTTGCCTAAGTTAGGGCAAGAAAGGATGAATTTGAACATGACTAGAAATTTTTTGAAACAACTGTCCGCAATATCGCTGTTTGCGATGGTGTCCATTTTGTTAATTGCACCGATTGCGGTTGTTGCAGATGAAAAGAAAGTTACGTCGATTGACGAGGCCGACACGGTGTTGAAAATAATTACTTTCACACAAAGTTTTCTTTGGAACGTGCCGGAAGAAACCGAAGCAAGAAAACAACACTCGACTAAACTCGGCGAAACTTGGATTGCCGGCGGAGAAAAAATTCTCAAAATCGCAAAAGACCCAAAAGAAAAAACCGAAGGATTCCAAATGATATTAGGCGGTTTACATCGCCTCATTTATGTTGACCAACTCAACGCAATAGAAAAAAATATCCCAACAGAATCAAAACATCGAATCACCCGCGATAAATTAGTCGAAGAGTTGAAAAAAGATGAACAATACGCAAAAATCGTCGCAAATTTTGAATACTATTCAAAATTTGCCAGCGATGAAGCTGACGAATTAGGCACTTTTTTTTCGTTGGATAAATTTAATAAATTTGTCGAACGTGCAAAAGAATTGTCTAAAGTCAAGGCGGGTAGTTTTAAGCCGACGGATCCGTTATTGAAAGCAGTTAATGTTGCGTTATCGGCGGCGGCTGTTGCGTTTGATCCGGAGCTTGCGAATAAAACGATCAAGGAAGTAACGGCGTACATGAATTCGGACGAGTTTATCACGTCAGAGGAAGACAAAAAGGCGGGACTTGAACGGCTTGAAGGTTATGCGTTGCGGATAGTTGGCACAAGTCCCGAAATTTACGGCAAGACAATTGACGATAAAGATTTTGATTGGGCGGCGTTGCGGGGTAAATATGTGTTGGTCAAGTTTACGGCTTCGTGGTGCGGTCCTTGCAAACGTGAACTTCCGGGAATGCGGACGGCTTACGAAAAATATCACGATAAAGGTCTTGAAATTGTTTCGGTTTATGTTTGGGATACGTTGGTTGCGACGAAAAAAGTAATTGAAGATGAGAAATTATCGTGGTTATTTATTTCGGAAGAGTTGACGGAAAAAGCCGGTTTGAAACCGCAAGGAAAGAAGTTCGCAATTTCCGGCGTACCGACATTATTTCTTGTTGACAAAATCGGAAAAATAATTTTAACCGACGCTCGCGGAGATGCCTTGCAACAAAAACTTGCAGAATTATTTAAAGAGTAATTGGTGAACACAGAGGAGGAAAATTTGCATTTGGGGGAAGTTGTAAAGATGAACATCTCATAGCTAATTCCAAATTTGCCCAAAATTGCTTCAAAATGATACAAATTTGGTTGAATTGATCATTGTCTTCTTGTGTAGCGGGTTGAGGTCGGGTGTCATGTCCGAAGTTTAGTTTATACCGAAGCCGGTACAGCCTTAGGCATTGCCCAAAATAAATGACCATTAATGTTTATACCGTAGCCGGTAGGGCGATAGGCTTCGCCCTTGAACAACCGCTTCACGTTGTTGCGCTTGCCTAACACTCTGCGTTACAGGTTTACCGCAGCTTCAGGAATTTTAAAACAGCTCCCCGTAATAACTTCATCCAAGTTATTACGGGGAGCTTCTTGTATGTTTGGCACTAGCCTTGTAATTTCCAGCCGTCTGGAATTATGGATTCTTTTTGTATGCAAATGATGCCGTCGCGAATCATTCCAAACGGTTTTTCCTCGCCGTTAAAAATCTTCTCACGGTTTATAATCTCAACATGTTTGCCAATCCTACACGCTTTGTCAATAATTGCATTTTCGATTACGGAATTGTCGCCGATGCCAATTGGCGGAATGCCTCTTGCGGTGAATGATTTTTTTTCTTCCGCCGTTTCGTAGTAATCATTGCCCATGATTATTGAATTGCGAATCCGTACCCCGCGCCCGATTTGACAACTCAACCCAATAATACTGTTCTCAATCACCGCCCACTCACTAATATTACAACCATCCGCCACCAAACTACCACGTATCGTCGCCCCATCAACCCGCGTTGGCGGTAAAAAACGCGGTTGCGTGAACGTGTTCCAATCAGGATGCCCCAAAACAAACGGCGGATTCACGCCCGCCATCGCAAGATTCGCAGAAAAAAAAGATCGAATTGTACCCACATCCTCCCAATAATCATCAAACAAATAAATTTGCACCCGACGAGTCCTAATCGCCGCCGGAAATACCTCCTTGCCAAAATCCTTGTAATCCGTCTTCTCCAACGATTCAAGTAACGTGTCCCTGTTGAAAAGATAAATCCCCATGCTCGCTAAACAATCACGAGACTGCGCCTTTATTCCACGCCCCTCTATCCAAGACGGCTCCGTACGAAAATGATCCAACTCCTCCCTCGTCTTCGGCTTCTCTATAAATCCAATCACTCGCCCATTGCCGTCAAGACGCATAATCCCAAGATCACCCGCTTGCTCTCGCGAAACCGGTAAACCCGCAATCGATACGTCCGCACCCGCCTTAATATGCGACTGAAGCATTAACTTGAAATTCATTTTGTAAAGCTGATCGCCGGAAAGTATCAACACATACTCAACATTGCGCTGCTGAATATAACTCAAATTCTGCCGCACCGCATCCGCCGTACCTTGATACCAATTGGATTTTTCATTCGTCTGCTGTGCCGCAAGAATTTCAGCAAACCCGCCATGAAAATAATCAAATTGAAACGAATGCAAATGATGATGCAAACTCGCAGAATTAAATTGCGTCAAAATATAAACCTGATCAATCCCGCTGTTTATACAATTCGATAACGGAATGTCGATTAACCTGTACTTGCCCCCAATCGGAACCGCAGGTTTCGCCCGAAATTTCGTCAACGGATATAAACGCGAACCAACACCACCGCCAAGAATCAACGCAATCACATTTTTCATTTTAAGTACCATTCCCCCCTTGTATACCGAAGCCGGTATGGGCGGTAGGCTTCGCCCTTGAACAACCTCTTCACGTTGTTGCGTTTGCCTAACGCTCTGCGTTGCAGGTTTACCGTAGCTTCGGGAATTTTAAAACAGCTTGAGCATACCGGATTGTAAACGGAAAATATAACGCAGCAGACATGACGGCAAGCATCGGCAAAAACCAATACCGCATCAGTTTTTCCCGCTACACTTGAATAACACGAATCTCGGTATCAACATTCTCTTTGAGCAAATCCTCCACCAAATGCTTTATCGTTTGCCCCGCACCAGCACACCCCGCACACGCACCCTTCAACGAAACATAAACCATTTTGCCCTTTATGTCTATCAACTCCAGATCGCCGCCGTCTTGGTGCATTAACGGACGTATTTTATCGTCAATCAGTTTGTCGATTTGTTTATAGAATTTGAAAGAAGAGTTGTTGTCGGTGTTATTTTGTGCCGGTTGGGAGATGGGATTTTGTTGCTGGTTTTGCGCGGACAAATTGTTGCTTATTATCGGCAACGAATTATTACCATTTGCCGGTTTGATTTTTTCAGTTCCCCAAATTTCATCAAGTATATCTTGCAAACCGCCTTGTTTATTGTGGCACATTTTACACGCGCCGCCGGCTTTTATCGAACCGATGATTTCTGGAATAGTCCGCAAATTAAGCTCGCGTATTTTGCGGCGAATATAAGATTCGGTAAGAGCAAAACAGTTACAGATTATTTTGCCTTCTTGCTGTTCTTGTTCGTTGATGTTTATCCCGATCAACGATAAATCAACACCGCGTTTTTTTGCCCAATCCAAAACCGCCGCCTGTAACGCCTCCGCCCCCATGACCGAACAATGTATCTTTTGCTCAGGTAACCCGCCAACAAAATCAACTATGTCTTTGTTCGTAATTTTAAGAGCCTCAATCGGCGTATAACGCTTCGATTCAAGTATCCTACACAACGCCTCCGACGAGGCTATCGCCGACGTACAACCAAACGTCAAAAAACGCGCCTCCATTATCACATCTTTAATCGGGTCTGCATTACGCTCAACACGAAACGTAAACGATAACGCATCACCACAAGCTATCGAACCATGCTCACCAACTCCATCCGGATCAACAATTTCACCAAGATGCGTGCCTTCTTCGCCTTGCACGGCTGCACTGAAGAGTTCTTTGGTCTTATCACTATATTCCCAAGGCATATTATTTTTAACGTTAATTTATACCGAAACAGATTAGGACAACAGTTTTTGTCCTTTTCATGAATATTTAAAATAGGTTTTTTTTGTAAGGGACAGGAAGGACATAAAGGACAAATATGCTTAAGAGCTATTTATACTAAAGCATAACCTCACTAAACTGATTTTGTGCGGAAGTTTTCAAATATCCTTCTCTACTTTTGCGGTGCACATTAGCGGTGCATATTATTCGTAGATACGCAACGTGAATATCTACGTGAATATCTAAAAGTAAAACCTATTATGAGGTCAATTATCTAAAATGTCAACATTTGCTATCCTGGTTTTGTCAACAAATTGCTTAATTATGAGAGTTGCGATAATTTGCAAGAATTTAGACATTTAGGCAGTATAAATAATCCTTTTTCGCCTCATTCGCTTTTGTGGTGCTTGTAATGTTTACTGTTTCGGTTAAACTTGCGTCGATGTTCGTTTTGGCGGGGAAGGATTTTTTGTTGAAATTCTTTCTCATTTTGAATAAAAGATCAAACCAAATTTTAAGGAGAAGTTGATGAAAAATATGTCTATTAACAGGCGTGAAATGTTGCGTGGTGCGGCGTTGTTGGGCGGAGCGTCGGTGATTGGGATTTTGGGCAATGGGGCGTTTAGTTTTGGAGCAGAAGATAAACCGGCACAAGATGCAGTTGCCAAATTGGGTTGGCGAATCGGTCCTCAAATTTATTCGTTCAATCGATTCCCGTTCGACGTGGCTATCAAAAAAGTCAAAGAAACCGGCTCGACAAGTTTTGAGTTATACAGCGGACAACAGCTTCGGAAAGTTGAAAATGGTCGCCGCGTAGCCGTCGGACCCGGTTTAGCTGGCGATGATTACAAATATTTTCAAGACCTAATTGCGGAAACGGGTTGCAAGCCTCACGCGATGGGAGTTTGTCCGGCGGACAGGGCGCATTTTGAATTCGCGGTCAAGTTAGGGTTGAGTGTGCTTAATGTTGAACCTAAATTTGACAAAATACCCGAAGTAAATAAACTCGCGGAAGAATACAAGATCAAAGTCGGTCTTCATAATCATCCGCGTCCGTCTATTTATTGGGACCCCGACATTGTGCTTGGACAATTGAAAGATTCCGGCAAATGGGTTGGTGCGTGTTGTGATACGGGGCATTGGTTGCGCAGTGGTCTTGATCCGCTTGAATGTGTCAAAAAATTCAAAGGTCGGATTGTTAGTTTCCATATCAAAGACCTCAGCAAAAAAGATAAAAATTTCGTTTTTGTTCCGCTTGGCGCAGGCGATTGCAAGATCGCCGAAATTTTGCGCGAAGTTGCAACACAAGAGGTAAAAATTCCATTCTCCATCGAATACGAAGCAGAATGGGATAATAACGTCAAACCAATCACAGAAAGCGTTGAATTTTTCCGAAAAACAGCAAGTAGCTTGGCAACAAAATAGAATTTACGCCACCGTAGCCGGTAGAGCGATAGGCTTCGCCCTTGAACAACCGCTTCACGTTGCGTTTGCCTAATGCTCTACGTTGCGGGGTTACCGCAGCTTCAGGGATTTTAAAGTAGCTTCAGTATATGTGTTTGGTTTTTAAGGAGATTTAGGCGGTTTTTATGGTGGTTTCGGTACATTTGGAATATCCGTAACAAAGATAAGATTCGAGTGATTCGTTGAAAACAGATTTACCGTTAAATTTTACGAATTCAGAATCATCCTGATTTTTGAGGTTGTTTTGGTACGTTTTTTTTTGTTATATCGATTTTCGGAGTCAATTGAGATATATCGATATTTCGATGAATAGTTGTCGGTGATAGGATTCGCCGCGGTGCGGTTTTATTTCTTTCGTCAAGGATGACGACGGCGATAGAAGCGTTTGCAATTGGTTTTTGACTGTGAAATTTTTGCGGTCGATTTCAAGTTGCGTCATTTGCCCAAACCAATCCGCTAGGAGCCGGGGTTAGCTTCGCCCTGTTCGCTGGGATGCTCCTTTTGGTTTTTCCCTTTTGGTTATTGGCAATGAACCGAAAAATTCACTCACCTTTGTTCACAGCGGCGGTGTCAGGACAAAATGTTTTTGCAGTTTGTTCGACATTGTTGCTTTGAGCGAGTACAGGGAGTATCAGGGGACGTGTAACATGAGGTTACACGTCCCTTTTGTTTTTTAAACGCGGGGAGTAGAAAAAGGACATAAAGGACATTAAGGACAGATGGGACACTAGGGATGGTCAACTTCGTCCCTAATGTCTCTTTTGTCCTTTATACCGTAAGCGGTATGGGCGGTAGGCTTCGCCCTTGAACAACCGCTTCACGTTGTTGCGATTGCCTAACGCTCTGCGTTGCAGGTTTACCGCAGCTTTAGGAATTTTAAAATAACTCAGTATATGTCCCATTTGTCCCTGTCGTCCCTTAAAGAATTTTGACAAAGAATTTCTCTCAAAAAAACGCCATTTATCGGCTATGTTTATCCGATTTGGTAGGGTTTTCTTTGTTCGCGTTTTAGCATGGAGTTAGCTTCGGGGTCGCCGGTGATTTCTTCTTTGGCGGAATCCCATTGCACTTTACGCCCGCCAAGACGAATCGAAATATTCGTCAA
>JAIRWK010000242.1 GCA_031268995.1 Planctomycetaceae bacterium | reverse complement strand
CAGACGACGCAAATTCTTTTAAGGATAATCGCGGATCTGATTCCATCTTCTGATCTTGCGAATATCTCTTACAAATCTGCGCCGTTTGCTCGCCAATTTCTTAAAATGGTTTTTGGAAGTTCCCTGTTGTTGATACATGTTCGGAACGGTGTTAGAATTTGGCACTAATTTAAAGGGATAGAAGGAAACTTGCCCTCAACATAAAAATAAAATTATACCAAAGCCGGTATGGGCGGTAGGTTTTGCCTTTGGATAACCGTTTTGCGGTGTTATGATTGTGTGTTCAGCTTTGGGAAATTTAAAATAGTTCCAATATATATTTATGAGTTTTTTTGGTGATATTCGGGTGATTTATAATATGGTTTTGCGACCAGTTCGCGGTAATTCTCACGCGCAACGAATGGACGGTTTTTACAGAAATCAAGCGAAAGATTATGATGATTTTCGCCGCCGTTTGCTCAAAGGTCGCGAACCTCTTTGGCAAAAGATGTTGGCAGTTGAACCTTATCAAAATACGACTTGGATGGACATGGGAGGCGGAACCGGTTCAAATTTGCATTTTTTTGGAGATGCGATTTCCGAAATTTCCAAAGTTTATGTTGTTGACCTTGCCGGTTCTTTGCTTGAAATTGCTGATAGTAGAATTCATGATAGCGGTTGGAAAAATGTTGAGACGGCGGAAGCTGATGCAACTACATTTGTTCCGGCGGAAGGGTCGGTTGACAATGTTACGTTTTCTTATTCGCTGACAATGATACCCGATTGGTTTGCGGCGATAGATCACGCCTACGAGATTTTGAAACCGAATGGCAAAATCGGTGTTGTTGATTTTTATTTATCGCGGAAATTTCCGGCGGAAGGACACGCGAAACACAGCCGACTACAACGATTTTTTTGGCCCACCTGGTTTGCTTATGATAACGTTTTTCCGTCGTATGATCACGTTCCATATTTGCACAAAAAATTCGAGCCGGTGTTGTTTGAAGAACATCAGACAAGGTTGCCGTGGTTTCCTTTTTTCAAAATGCCTTATTACTTGTTCATCGGAAAAAAACGAGGCTAAAATTCATTTTTAGCAATTCCCTTATATTTGTTCGCACATTATTTTCATCGTGCGGACATTACAACCATTTTATTTTATAACGTGCGTATTCCTAAAGTAGCTATAGTGGGTCGTCCCAATGTTGGTAAGTCGAGTTTGTTTAATTGGCTTATTGGACAACGGGTATCAATTGTTGATCCTGTTGCTGGTGTAACTCGTGATCGGGTAACGTTTTTACTTGACCTCAATCCTGAAGACGACGAGCCGCAATATATTGAGTTAATTGACACGGGCGGGATCGGTATTGTTGACGAGGATAATCTTTCGGAGCATATTGAGGAGCAGATCAATATTGCACTTCAGACGGCGGATATTATTCTTTTTGTTGTCGATTCCCGCAGCGGGCTTGTGCCGCTTGACGAGGAAGTGTCTGTAAGGTTGCGAAGACTTGGCTCGCCTGTTTTGCTTGTTGCTAACAAATCCGATAACGAACGCGACGAAAGAAACGCGAACGAATTTCAACGCTTCGGTTGGAACGTTATTACCGTCAGCGCAAAACAAAAACGCGGTCGCGTAAACTTGACCGAAATAATCAAAGAAAACCTGATAGCAAATGACCTGTTGCACGAAAACAAATCGCGGGTTGTTGAGCCGATGATGAAACTTGCGATTGTCGGGCGTAGAAATGTCGGCAAAAGCACTTTTATAAACACGCTGCTAAACGAAGACCGCGTAATAACCGCAGATTTGCCCGGAACAACACGCGATTCAATCGATGTTCGTTTTGATTTAGACGGCAGGGAATTTATTGCGATTGACACTCCGGGTTTTCTCAGGCGTAAGGGAGTCAAAAGCGATTTGCAATTCTACAGTACGAACCGCGCCGAAAAAAGTATTCACCGTGCCGACGTAGTGTTGATGTTTTTTGAGGCGTGTTCGCAAATTCAGACGCTCGAAAAACAATTGCTCGGTTTTATCAGAGAGGAAATGAAACCGTGTATTTTTGTCGTAAATAAATGGGATACAATGGTAGGTCAAATGCCGACGGAACGATGGGCTGAATATATACGTGAAACATTTCCTGATTTTCGCTATGCGCCTATTGCGTTTATTACGGGCAAGACGGGCAAAAATATAAAAATGACTCTCAATCACGCTCAAATGTTGTTCAATCAGTCAACACAACGAATCTCAACAGCACAATTGAACAAACTCGTTACCGCCGCTCTTGACAACAATCCGCCGCCGCTCTATCATTTTCACAAACCTAAGGTTTACTATACTTCGCAAGTAGCGATTGCACCGCCTACAATTGTACTGTTCAGCAACATGCCGGACGCTTTCTCCGCACAATACCAAAGATACCTTGTAAACTTCTTACGCGACGAATTACCATTCGCCGAAGTTCCAATCAGACTAATTATCAGAAAACGCGAAGGAAACACAAAAGAAAAAGAGCTATCTTAATACACTCCGGTAAGGCGATAGGCTTCGCCCTTGAACAACCGCTCCACATTGTTGCGATTGCGTAATCAGCTTCAGGAATTTTAAAATAGCTTGAGTATACCGATGCCAGTATGAGCCGTAGGCTTCGGTATAAAATCATACCAACTTCGGTACGTAATTTTCGTTCAATAAATAATTTTAAAAATTTTTATGTCAAATTTTGAAGAATACATTGATGCAAATAAGGGGACTTTTGAGTCTCGATTTTTTGAGGTGTTGCGGATACCGAGTGTTAGTGCGGATGAATCGTATTTATCTGATATGCGGTGTTGTGCGGATTGGTTTGTTTCGGGTTTTGATCGCTTGGGTATGAAGAGTGAGTTGATAGAAACGCAAAGACACCCGATAGTTTACGCGGAAACGGTTGCGATTCCCGACAAACCGATAATTTTGATCTACGGTCATTACGACGTTCAACCTCCCGACCCGCTTGACCTATGGTTATCGCCTCCGTTTGAACCGACAATCCGCAATGGTAACGTTTACGCTCGCGGAACAACAGACGATAAAGGACAATTCATGACGCATTTTTTTGCAATTGAATCGATCTTGAAAACGTCGGGTTCGTTGCCGTATCAAGTTAAATTTGTTATTGAGGGCGAGGAGGAAGTTGGCAGTGGAGGGTTAGATAATTTTTTGCATTCTGACGCTGGCAAACAGAAATTAGCGTGTGATTGTGTTTTGGTAAGTGATTCGGGTATGTTTGAACCCGGGCAACCGGCTATAATTTACGGCTTGCGCGGAGTGATGGCGTTTGAGTTAATTTTGACAGGTCCCAATCGCGATTTACACAGCGGAACGTATGGTGGTTCCGTCTTCAATCCGGCAATCGCGTTGTCAAAAATTCTCAGCAACATAATTGACCAAAACGGACGAATACAAATTCCGCATTTTTACGACGACGTGTTGCCGTTGACGGAAAAGGAAAAGGAACAATTTGCGTCGTTACCGTTTGACGAATCCGGTTTTTTTGGTGCAATTGGTTTGCGAAAAGGTTTTGGCGAAGCGGGGTTTTCCACGATTGAACGCCGCTATGTGAGACCGACGTTTGATATTAACGGAATAACGGCGGGGTATCAAGGCGAAGGTTCAAAGACAATTATTCCAAGCAAAGCATCGGCAAAATTTACGTTTAGGGTGGTGCCGAATCAGAATTTGGAAAGTATAATTTCGAATGTTCGTGAGTTTATTGGTTCGATGGTGTCGGATGGTATTAAGTGGGAGCTTGTGGTTCAACACGGGGCGGCGGGTATGCGGCTTGATCTTGACAACAGTCGTTTTGTGCAACCGATGGCGTACTCGCTTGAACAAACTTTTAACCGCAAACCTGTATTTATTCGCGATGGTGCGTCGATTCCAATTGTCGCAAATTTTAATGCTGTGTTGGGTGCTGATGTTTTGTTGGTGGGATGGGGGCAAGACGATGATGCGTTGCATTCGCCAAATGAAAAATTTTCATTGGCAAGTTTTCACGCCGGAATATTGACTTCCGCAAGGTTTCTAAATGAAATTGGAAAATAATACTGGTTTTGTTCGGAAGTTTATTTTACCGCAAAGGCGACAAAGGCGCACAAAGGTTGTTTTTAAAATGTCCTTTTTCACCTTCTTCGCCTTTGCGGTGTTTATACCGTAGCCGGTAAGGCGATGGGCTTCGCCCTTGAACAACCGCTTCATGTTGTTGCGATTGCTTAACGCTAGCGTTGTAGGTTTACCGCAGCTTCAGGAATTTTAAAACAGCTTGAGTATATCAAGGGGAATTTAGTAAAAAGGTTTTAGATGAAATTACGTATAATACGTGTGGATTTGCCGCTTAGGCATGTTTTTACGACTTCAAGCAAGTCTAATAGTGTGGTTCGCACAATTGTGGTCGAGCTTGAGCAAGATGGTTTGCGTGGTCATGGAGAAGTTCATGAGGATACATTTTACGGAGAGACGATAGAGTCGATATCGGATTTACTTGAGGAGTGTGCGGAGCGGGTTAGTCGTTATGCGTTGGCGGATACGGTTGCGTTTGGTCGTTTTATTGAGCCGATTTTTGGTACGAACCTATTTGCGCGTAGTGCGGTTGATTGTGCGGCGTGCGATCTTTGGGGCAAGATGAAAAATCGACCTCTTTACAAAATTTGGGGTTTGTCTATTGATAATGTGCCATGTTCAAGTTACAGCATAGGTCTTGATTCGTTGGAGCGGATTGCTGAGCGTTTTGATGAGATGCCGGATTGGTCTTCGTACAGGATCAAGTTGGGCGACAGCAGCGATATGCAAATATTGGAGATGTTGCGGTCAAAGACGCAAGTTCCGTTTCGTGTTGATGTGAATGGCGGATGGAGTGTGGAAACGGCGATTAGTTATTTGGAACGGTTACGTGATTGGGGAGTGGAGAGTATTGAGCAACCGTTGGAACCGAATGATTGGGCAGGGATGAGCAAGTTGCGAAAAGCGATGGTAGGAAAAAAAATTAACATACCAATATTTGCCGATGAATCTTGGAAGACGGAGAAAGATATTGAAAAGTGTGTTGGTTTTTTTGACGGTTTGAATATTAAGTTGGCAAAATGCGGCGGATTAACATTGGCAAGACAAGTAATCGATAAGGCACGAAAATTAGGGTTCAAATTGACAAGTGCAAATTCTGTAGAGTCTGCGGTTGGGGTTTCAGCGATTGCGCAATTGGCATCTTTATTTGATTATATTGCGGTTGATGGACCTTTGCAGATTGAGAAAAAGGTTGGGGTAGGGGTTTGGACGGACAAAGGCAAATTGATTTACCCCGACGAAAACGGAACCGGCGTAAAAGTAGCCTTCAGATAATAATCCAATAAGGCGTTGCCCTAAAATAAAAGTAACCGTTCACAGGTTTTTAAAACAGAGTGCTTATACTCAAGCTGTTTTAAAATTCCTTAAGCTGGACATGCAAGCGCAACAACGTGAAGCGGTTGTTCAGCTTCCGGAATTTTAAAACAGCTTGAGTATATCGACTGAAAATCTACCGA
>JAIRWK010000173.1 GCA_031268995.1 Planctomycetaceae bacterium | reverse complement strand
TTGCTCTACCCCTTGCAAACGGGTAGAGGTCTCGATCATGTAATGTTCAACATCATTACAAGGTCCGGCTACGTTAAAATATCTCATAATTATACTCAAGCTACTTTAAAATTCGTGGAGCTGAACACGCAATCGCAACAACGTGAAGCGGTTGCTCAAGGGCGAAGCCTACCGCCCATACCAGCTACGGTATGAACCTCATCATTTTTTATACCGAAGCCTGTCGCCTCGCCGGATATGGTATATCGCATCCGATAGCAAGAATTTTATTTTTGATGATTTGAGTGCGTATATTTATCTTTTTTTGATCCGGCGTGTCAATATCCGTGCATTGATACCAACCATTTTCGGAATATACCGTCAACCATTGTTCGGGCTTGAAAGTTCTTCCGTTACCGAGAATTTTGAAAGCGGTTTCTTTTACGCTCCAGATTCTCTCGTTGTGGAATTTTATTGGCAAATTTTCGGCGGAATTTAATTGCGAATTCAGCTCGTTTTGTTTGTAAAACAATTTTCGCAAGTTGGCAGTAATACTGTCAGGATTGACCAAATCACAACCAATACGCATACCGTTGTCCTTCGCAAAGAAAACTGCAACATGAGAATCAACATGCGATATCGAAAACGAACAATCCACAACACCACCGTCAAAAAACATAATTGGCAAAGTTGATCGATTGAATTGATCGCGGGAGAGTATGCACAATTGGTTGGGGCGTAAATTTTTGTGATTGTATATCGAAGCCGGTATGGGCGATAGGCTTCGCCATTGAACAACCGCTTCACGTTGTCGCACTTGCGTGTTCAGCTCCATGAATTTTAAAGTAGCTTGAGTATATTTGGCATTATGTGCGAGTGACCATGTTGCTTTGGCGAGAACGCGTCCGGCGAAACATGCCGATTTATAATTTTCCGCGCTTATTGTTTGTAGAAATGATAGTTCTTTTTCGTGCAAAAAATCACAAACTCCGCCATCCCAACCACACCCCGACACTATCAATTCAACTTCACCAAACAACCCCAAAAAACTCGCGGATTCAAACCGAATCACCGGTACATCACGAAACAATCGCACCGTATCATTCCCAATTTCGATACTATCATTTTGCGAAAAAACTGTTGACATGCCCATGCTAATTTAAAATTTACGAAACTGAACGCAGTAGTGCAACAGCGCAACATGCCGTTTGAGGGCAAAGCATAGTGGCTACAGTATGTACTTGCGAGTCCAGTTTCGGGAATTTCAAAACAGCTTTAGTATGTTTTATTTACTCAAAACTAGAATTGCTACATCGGCGTTTTGGTTTGGGTTTTGGTCAATTTGTTTTTGTTGCCTTGTATCTATTGCGATGCAGTGATGTACGTTAATTTCTTTTTTGTTACAAAAATCATTGAAATCGGCGAGGGTTAGAAATCTTACTTCTGACGTGTTGTACCATTCTTTTGATGTGTCAGGTTCTAATTTCGGTGCCAAGCCCTCTTCCATCAACCGTCTTCTGTGCTCATGAAATCCCAAGTTTGGAAAACTCACAATACCACGAACCCCCACACGCAACATCTCATCCAATACAAATTCAACATCACGCACCGTTTGCAACGTCTTTGATAAAACCACAAAATCAAATTGATGATCCGAAAAAGCACTCAAGCCTTCATTCAAATCAGCTTGCACTACATCCAAACCACGATCAACACATCGCAAAACGTATTTTTCTTTGATCTCTATTCCCTGAACCCTACAACCTCCGCGTTGCCGCAACCTCGCTAATAAACCTCCATTGCCGCAACCTAAATCCAAAACCCTTGCCCCACGTGGAATCAAATCAAGAATTTGCTCATAATCAATTCGATCAGGACGGTCAAATTGCGGTACGCCCCCCGACAACAATTCAAACGAAACATTGCTCAAAAACGACCGAATCATCTCCCCGTAAAGCTCAAACTCGTCCGGCAAAAGAAAACCATCATGCCCGCACTCACTCGGAATATCACAATAACTAACCCGTTTGTCCGAAGCCAAAAGCGCATCAACAAGCTCACGCGATAAAAACGAAGGAAAAAGCCAATCCGTCGTAAAACTAAGTATCAACCAACGACACATCGAACGCCGCAACGCCTTGCGCAAATCGTCCTCCGTACCACCAAGATCAAAATTGTCTATCGCCGTCGTTAGAGCAACATAACTGTTCGCATCAAAACGCTCAACAAACTTGCCGCCTTGATAAGCAAGGTACGAACCAACCGAAAACTTCGTCTCAAACGTCGTTTCAATCTCTCGCGCTTGATTGCGGGTCGAATCAAATTTTTTCATCATTGATTCCCGCGACAGATACGTAATATGACCCAACATCCGCGCAATCGCCAACCCGCTTGCAGGAATCACTCCCTTTTCATAATAACGACCGCCGAAATAATTCGGATCACTCTGTATCGCATTGCGGGCAACTATGTCAAACGCCAATCCTTGACTCGTCATGTGCGCCGCTGTTGCCAATGGTATTGCCGAAAGAACACGGTCAGGAAAACGAGTTGCCCATTCCAACGTTACAACTCCGCCAAGCGAACCGCCTATCACGGACAATAATCGAGTTATACCAAAACTGTCTATCAAAAGACAATCCACCTCGACAATATCGCCTATCGTGATCTCCGGAAAATCTAATCCATATCGCGTACCGGTATCTGGATTGATTGAATCGGGACCAGTTGTTCCGCGACAACCGCCTAAAAAATTCGGGCAAATTACAAAATATTTGTCCGTATCTATCGGCTTGCCGGAACCAACCATTATCTCCCACCAACCTGTTCCATCAGACGGATCATGCGCCGCAACATGCGAATCACCAGAAATCGCATGGCATATCAAAACCGCATTACCCTTACGCGCATTCAACTCCCCGTAAGTCTCGTAAGTTACACGAACCTCCGAAAGACAACCGCCCCGCTCAAGTTTAATCGGCGAAGAATAAACAAATTCGCGAGCATGTTTAAGCGGATTAGCATTGCGTACCGCATCTGTGCTGTCAAATATCGCATCCATAAATGTCAACCATACCGTAGCCTAAAGACAACAGCCCACCCATTGAACAAACATTTTGTGTTGGCGCGTTTGGCTTCTGGAATTTCAACGGAATCCTAGCGCAGCTTCTGTTTATAAATTTCCAGAGCTTAACACCAACTTTCGTCAATCATAGCGACAAAACCCAAGTGCGAACGGCATAAACTCTCAACATTCAAAATTTCACAAACCTCGACGGCTATCTATTGAAAGCTGCCGAAACATTTAAAATTTCAAACGAATGAAGTTTACACCGAACTCACTTCAAATCGAAAACACTTTGGAATTCGGAGGCGCAAAAGCCCCAAAGCAGGATTCGCTGATTACAAACCTGCTCTGGTTATACCGAAGCCGAAATAGGCGGGTAGGCTTCACCCTTGAACGACCGCTTCGCGATGTTACGCTTGCGTGTTCAGCTTCGGGAATGAACATACCGAAATTCCAGTGCGATAGTTTTGCACTATTTCGATTTGTCTGTCAACTTTGCCACGCGCTCTTCCATGATTTTGCCGGGCTTAAAAGTAACGACAAATTTTTCTTTAACAAAAACCTTTTCACCTGTTTTCGGATTCCGTGCCTTTCTTGCAGCGCGGCGTTTGACTTCAAACACTCCGAAATTACGAAGCTCAATTCGCTTCTCTTCGACTATTGTCTCGACAATTGCATCAAAAGTTTTTTGAACAATTTCCTTTGTTTGCAATTGAGTCAGGCCAAGCCGTTCAGCGATTGAACGTACAATATCTTTTTTTGTCATGTTATCACCTCAAATTGAATAAAATTTACAGTTATTTGTTCAGGAACAACCCTCCAACAAATAACACGCAAATAACTAACCAAAACTTACACCGGTTTACGGCATACCACTTTTCGGAGTACTCCCCCAAAACACACATTTTCATATTTCATAATAATCAAGGCATCTTTTTTTGTACGTTTATCGGTTTACTCATTCGCCCTTTGTCGATGTACCGATCATCCAGTAGAGCAAAGGAGCACAAACACCGATTGTACTATAAGTACCAAACGCAACACCAACACACATCGCAAAAGCGAATGTGTGAATACCCTGACCACCCAAGAAATATAGAATTAACGTTACAAAAAATGTAGTAAGCGAAGTCAACACGGTTCTCGATAATGTTTGATTAACGGCGGTATTTATCATTTTGTCTGTAAGTACCGGCGATTTACCACGATTTTCACGTACCCGATCAAAGAGAATAATTGTGTCATTGATCGAATAAGCGATAATCGTCAAAAACGCTGCAACCACAGCCAAACTAATCTTGAACTCGCTTACCTGCAAAATCGAAAACCAATTCGCTACCCACGCACTAACAGCAATCAGACCAAGAACAACAATGACATCGTGCACCAGCCCAATCGCCGCTGCAAAACCATACGCAAGACCTTTGAACCTGACACCCATATAGATTATAATCCCGATAAGGCTTGCGATGATTGCAAGTCCGCCTGCAACGCGTGTATCGCCCGCAACCGACGAGCCAACCGTTGTCGATGTCTGGAACTCTGGAGTATCGTTTTGCTGCCGTGCTATTGAACCAAGCACAACATCAATTTCTTCCTGCGTCCCATAAGCAGTCATGTCCCATTCTGCAATCGGTTTGGTCTTGTCTTGTGAATTATAATCTCTGGAGGACAATTCGTAACGAAATGTATTCGCTATCAATTTATCCCGCACAGCAACTTTGGATGCGTCATCTATTACAGATTTCAACGATTCATAGTTGATCGCGGGACTAGATTTTATTTTTACGTCAATTTTATTTTCCTTATCACCTCCCACCTTGTTTATCGTATAAACAAATTTACAAAATTGCAGATTATCTTTGAAAATTTCCTTGATAGTCTCACGCACCACATTAAGATATTGATCAGCGTCGATCTTGATATCTTTTATTTGCGGTATTGGGGTTGTAATTATGTAGCGGGTATTTGTCGTAACAGCTTCCGTATTAAATGCTGTACCGGATTCTTGCACAATCTGAACTGCTGAATCACCAAGTTTTTTAAGTGGATCAGGATTATTTTGCTTATTATCTTCAAGTCTATTGCGAACTTCTTCAATACGCAGCGGTTTTTCAAACAAAACCTCAAGCGAAACACCGCCGACGAAATCAATATCAAAAATCGACGGACCGCGAACTGCCGTTAAAACTAACGCGACTATCGAAATCAAAATCGAAAATGTTACGGTTATTCTACGCGCTCCCATAAAATTGATATTGGGGCGTTTGAATAGTTGAAGCATTTTGAATGTGCTTACTTTACGTTGGGCTTCGAGCACATCCATTATGACTTTTGCACAATAGATTGCCGTGAACATGCTCAAAATTATTCCCAACACTAGCGTAATTGCGAATCCTTTGACTTGTTCTGTTCCAATCGTGTACAAAATTGTACCGACTAGGATTGACGTGATATTTGAGTCCAGAATTGCGGACAATGCTTTGTGGTATGCGTTTTTTATTGCCAGTCTGAGCGAAGAACCGCCCGCTAACTCCTCGCGCAATCTTTCGTAAATAAGAATATTCGCGTCAACCGACATACCGATTGTCAGAACGACTCCCGCAAGTCCGGGCAACGTAAACGGTGATTGGAGCGTTATCATTATCGCAACAAGTAGGGCAAGGTTTGTAATGACACAAAAACACGCAATTAACCCCGCCAAACGATAATAAACAAGCATGAACAAAAGTACCGTAACTGCCGAACCGATCAAAGCTATCTCGCCTTTGCGGATTGTATCTTCACCAAGTGTCGCGCCAATCAACAATTTACTCGCCGGTTCTTTGCTCAATTCTACGGGCAATGCTCCAGAGTGGAGTATTTTGATCAAGTCTTCAATATCTCTGTTAAGTGTTTCCATGCCGTCTTTACCGGATCGCGGTCCAAAGGTAATAATTCCGTGATCTGAGATTCGGCTTTCGAGAGACGGAGCGGAATAAATTTGTTCGTTGAGAATTATGCCAAGATGTCTGAGTCGTTGTGGTTGTGCGGGGTCTTTAGCATTTTTGTCAGTCAAGCGTCCAAACTTCATTGCACCTGCGGCATCAAAGTTGAAGGTTACACCGGGTTGTACGCCGTTGCTACCACGTCCAACATCTGTGATGTATTTACCGGTAACATCTTCGCCGTCGTTGCAGAGAACAAGCACTTCGAGTTTTCCGTTGCGCTCGCGTGTTAAAAATTCTTGACGACCGCGAAATTGTGCTTCTTCGCCTTCGTACACCGGAAACCATTGTGCCATCAATTCGCCTTTTGTGTCGCGAATTTCGCCGATTGAGGAATTTACTGTCGGTTCTGCCAACGAGATTATGTTTGTATCTTGAGCGTACGCCCGCGACGCAACAATACGAAACACCAACGCGCCGGATTCGCTGATTACTTTTTGGATTCGTTGTACTTCAGCGTCTTCCGCATGGGGAATGATAACTTGTACGCGGGTTTGACCGAGAGGAGTGATGGATATTTCGCGTTGACCGCCCGGATTGACACGCAATGAAATCGCCGAAACCAATTGGTTCATTGTTTCCATAGAAATGCGACCATCGGTTCCGCGTTTGCTTTCATTTGACGCGGTTTGGGGAATATCGTAAACAAGCACGACACCGCCGCTCAAATCAATTCCAAGCATCAGCCGATCCCAACTCGCAACCGCCGCAACTATACCGCCAACAAACGCCAACACCGTTACAGCAATTTTGAAACGATATTCCTGCTGCATCCGCAACGTTTTCGTTACCACATTACCAACTGAAAAACAAACAATCAAAATAATCGCCAAAAGTCCCCAATTGATAACCGACTTAAAGAACGCATTCCACCACTGCGCGTTTTCTTTGGCTTTCTCGGCGGCTTTTGCTTCCGCCTCGTGATCATGATCGTGGGCATGATTATGTTCGGTAGCTTTTGCGTCGAACGGGTCGATTTTGGACGAATCACCAGTTGGCGGTGGTCCTGTTGTCGGCGAACTTGGGAAAACTGTTGTTACGTCATTTTTCTCCGTCTCATTAGCAACCGGTTTCACTTCGGGCGAAGGTTCTGTCTTGATCTCCGGTTCGGCAGGGGCAATTTCTTTGAAAGCGGGAGCAGATTCTTGGGGTTCGGAAGTTGTTTCGGTTTCAATTTCTTTCGCACCCGCTTCGGGCAACTTTCCATCTTCAGATTTAGACGCAACAGATTTATTAGATTCTGTTGTTTCGTCTGGTTTAGTTGTATCCGGCGCAGTTGCGGAAACATTGTCCTGAACCAAAACCGTCGTGTTTGATCGTAAACTCTGCGTAAGAAGAAAAACTACTGCAATTGCGATAATTACAAAATTGACAATTCTAGGCATTTTATTTTAATTTCGTACTGTAAATGTTGTTAATGTTTTAAACTTTTCACACTTCAAATTTCAAGGTATGCTCAAGCTGTTTTAAAATTCCAAAGCTACGGTAAACCTGCAACGCAGAGCGTCAGGCAAACGCAACAACGTGAAGCGGTGTCAGGGGCGAAGCCTATCGCCTTACCGGCTACGGTATAATAGGGTTCGTTAAAAAGTGTGTTAGTTAGGGGGATTACTTGTGTTACTGTTTTGTTGTCGATGAATTTGGTTAGGGCAAAATCTTTCACGTACCGTTCAACTACTCTTCTGATCTTTTTCCTTTTCAACCTTGCCTTGAACAGCCGGAATTGCAAATCTAATTTTTGTACCGTTTGCTTCGTCAACCTTCAGCACAATTTCGTTTTTATCTTTATCAATAGAGTGCACAATACCGATCACGCCTCCAACTGTGTAAACTTTATCATTTTGCTTCAACGAATCGATCATTTTGCGTGTGGCATCTTCTTGGCGTTGTTGCGGGCGAATCATGAAAAACCACAGCATAACGACAATCACACCCAAAATAGCGATCAGTTGCCAAAAACCACCATCTTGATTTGCCGGAGGGTTTGCAGGTGTTGCCTGTGCAAAAATTGCGAAAACATTGGAAAAAATTATGTTCATAACCGATAAAAAATTTTTTTCTTTCCTGCTACGTTTTTACGCCGTAGCCGACTACGCGAATAAATTTCGCTCCCAAATCACCAACTGTTTCGTGTCGTTGCGCTCACGTGTTCAACATCTTGGACAACAAAACGTTTTTTGTAAAGTCTTATTTGTGATCTTTTGAATGAAGGAATTTTCGGAAGTTTCTCAATACGGCTTTGGCAAATTCGTTTCGTGTTTTATTCAAATTACCCGTAAATATTAGGCTTATTTGCGTCATTGCAACAACATAAATATTGCGTCATCGACACTCTCTCAACAGCAACAGGATCAAGTATAACCGACAACAACCTTTATGACAACCCACTCCCCCCCGCGTAATTATTGCCCGCAAAATTCGCCAAAGTTGCTTCAGGACTCCGCAACCGAACACGGCAAACGACGCAACACGAAGCAAGTTTCCAAGGACGAAGTCGTTTACGGCACAAACAAGCGATTTCAAGCAAAATCACCAATAATTAACGTTCGAGTTACTATAATCATTGGCGGGTATTTTGGGGGCGTGCGAACCGTACAAAAAGTGAAAAAACGAAAAAGGTCAAAATTAAATTTTGTCTGCGAACCCTGCCGACATTAGCATTCAATCTGCTTTGTTCAAAAACGTGCTTAGTGATTTTTGATTTTTGTTACGAAAATTTATCGCGTCTTGATACGTCTCACTTCCATACCATCAAAGGGGCGGAATTGTACTTGAAAATCGTAAAATTGCAATACGTGCCACCCCTTATTTTTTATTTTCAAGAGTAACTATTGTTGTAAGTGAAACCTCTGTCAAACGGCGGTATATTGTTTTTAAGCGGCGACTGCTTGAAATTTCGGAAGCCCGTGTAAATTTGCTTATCAAAGGTCGATTTTGACCGATCAAAATAAATCGAATTTAACCCAAAACTGCCAACAAAAATAATCGCTAATTACAACAAACACCCCAAATGAAATTTCCAAAAACTTCTTTTGGAAATTTCTAAAAATTGATTTTATTCGAATTCGGTCGTTTTTTATCGACTGAAAATCGACCGAATTCAAAATAATTTGTTTTTGGAAAATTATTTTGAGGCGAGCCTAACGACCAAATTAACTGAAATGAAAGAGGAATATATCTCCGTCTTTTACGATGTAGTCTTTTGGTTCGCGTCGGACGAGGTTTTCGGCTTTTACGGCGCGTTCGCTTCCCAATCTTATTAAGTCATCTGCTTTTGTTACTTCTGCGCGAATGAAACCTTTTGCCATATCGGTATGTATTGCGGTGGCGGCTTCAAGGGCGGTTCCGTTTTTTGGAATAAGCCATGTGCGCAATTCTTTTTCGCCGGCGGTCATGAATGTCATTTGCCCTGATGCGTCCAAAATGGTCTTTATGACAAAATTTTTATCTGTTGACGGCAATTGCATTTCTTCAAGAAAATTCGCCTTATCCTGTTCGCTCATTACTTCCAATTCCAACTCAAGCCGAACACTAACGGCAATTGATGGAGTATCTGTTTGGGCGTATTTTTTATATTGTTCTAGGTCTATTTCGTCGTCCGCGGTATTGATTATCAGCATTCGCGGTTTACCGCTTAAGAGTCTGAATCCGCGTATTAGGCGTTGTTGTTCTTGTGTCAACCGATATTCTTTAACGGGTTTACCGTTTTCTAATCCTTCTTGCAACAACGTTAGTGTTTCGTATTCAAAGTCAAGACGTTCGTGTTCGGATTTGGGTACGGGTCTTTTATTTTGGTCTTGAACTTTTTCTATTCGGTTGAGTATAATTTCGAGGTCAGCGATAATTACGTCGTCGTTGAAAGCGTTAATTTCTTTGGTTGGATCGGAGCCATCGAAGACCGGCACGACCCAAATTAGCGCATCTGCTTCGCGTAATTGTCCGAGACGTGTTGCGTTACCGTGTTGGTCGCGGGACAAACCAGGCGTGTCAACTATTTCAATACCAGCGTACGTAATTTTTTTCGGAGCGTAGATGTCAATCAATGCTTGAAATCGCGGCTCTGGTATCAATGCTGTCGCGGATTGCAACGAGTGAGCCATTGCCGGATCGGGTATTTGACCTGTCAACCATTGGAACAATATACTTTTACCAGACCCGTTATAACCAACCAAACCAATTTTCATAACTATATACCGAAGCTACTTTGAATTTCTCGAAGCCGGACACAGAACCGCAAACCAATTCGTTAAAGGTCAAAAGCCTAACGCCCGTACCAACTACAGCGCACCAATGTACCACAGTAATGTTGTGTCGGCAAGTATGGGTAATTTTTAAATTTTCCCAATTACGGTTGGTCGCCAAAAAATTTCACAGTCTGCGATTGGCTGTGATGTGCGGAGACTCTCTCGTATTTTTATACCGTAGCCGGTAAGGCGATAGGCTTCGCCCTTGAGCAACCGCTTCACGTTGTTGCGCTTGTGTGTTCCGCTTTGGAAATTTCAAAACAGCTTGAGTATAAGGGACATAATGTCCCTTACATGTTCTTTTATATTCTTTCCATCTCTTTTAAAAAATTTTACGCACGAGTAATCATAAAATTTCATTTAGTTACTCACTCATGTTACGCATTTTTGGTCTACATTTAGGCGAGTTATTGTCCTACCGTTAAAAACGTGATTGCGGAATTGCATCAACCTGATAAGATACGTATTCGAGGGTGGACGGTGCCCCGAAATTTAAGCGTAACCAAGTAGTAATAGGATTTTTTATCATG
>JAIRWK010000070.1 GCA_031268995.1 Planctomycetaceae bacterium | reverse complement strand
ATCAAGGGTTTCATAACATAGACACAAAAAATATTTTTGTGTCAAAATATAACAAAGTTAATAAATTTTGTTATAACCCATTTTAATACAAATAATTATAAAATTTGCAAAAGTTCAGTAACAATTTATACGACCAAAAGAACGCTACGTTTTTTTGAACGAAATGACTATAACGATGATATAGTGTTTTTAACAAAAGAGCAGGAACCGATAGTTGAAAATGTCGGCACTTGGGATTACAGAGCTAATGGTGGGAATTTTTCCCGTATAGATATATATGAGGAATGGATGTCGAAGCAATACAAACATATTTATTTGTTCACCCCGAAAAGGTGTTATTCGTTGTCAAAGAAAAATCTGCAATCTGAATACTATGCAATCTCTCAAACCGTTGCGAACTATTTATCCATGCCATTAGCTGTAGATGATGTTTTTTTCCGCTTGTTGCATTCGCGCATGATGCTCTGGAACTCAAAGAAGTTCTGTTTCAAAAACCATATTATGCTTCGAAGCACACAATTAAAAACGTTGTTACAAAATCTGATAGAGGATTAAATACAGTAATAGTGACAGTACATTCGATAGGTAAAAAAAATGGTGTGATAAATAGTCGTTTTACTTTTTTAAGGGACTATTTTTGGGTATTGTCGGAATGTTATGTGGAATTGCCTCAAGATGATACAATTCGTAACATCAAAAACGAATATGAACAACTTGAACGAGGTAAAATCCCGTTGCTCAAGTCAAGCATAAGTGAGTCTACTCTGTTTACTGATAAAAATAAACAATATCACCGCATTGAAAGTCACGTAGTAAAAATAATTCCAGGTCCCGCGCCGTTGTCTGAATTTGAAGTATCCCAATTTTTACCTCCCCAAACCACGGTCGGAGTTCAAACCGCAATATTTTCATGGTATCGTATTTTTTGTATTGGAATAGGATTGTTGTTTTTGATCATCAGTATTAGTTTGAAAATAAAATTTCGTAAGAAATATAATTGATGTAAGAGTTGGTTCACATTCGTATTTATTGTTGTGAATATTGAGTGAATTAGGTTTTTTTGAGGTATGTCAGTTTGTTGGCATAGTTTATCTTTCAAGGGAAAGGAGAATGATTTATGAAAACTATTTTGAATTTAATTTCGTTTGGCGAAAATTACTTGATGGCGATTTTTTTCTATCTGGGTGTTGGTCTGCTGTCAATTGGTTTTACGCCGGATTCACCGATAATTCGCGCACAAGGCGGTTGCGGTGGTGAGGTAATATGTCCAGCTGGTCAGGAATGCTGTGGGGGAGTATGTTGTTCGGGAAATTGCGTTAGTGGCGAATGCATTTGTAGTGGCTGATTTTATTATACTGAAGCTACTTTAAAATTCCTGAAGCTGAACACGCAAACGCAACAACATGAAGCGGTTGTTCAAGGGCGAAGCCTATCACCCTACCGGCTACGGTATAAAATCACCGTGTTGAACTTTACAGTGACGAGTTAGCAAGGGATGTGTTGATGTTCTTTGCCGAAGGCTTTGTTTGTTTTTGGTTAATTAACATGAAGAAGTATGCCATTCAATTTATTGTTTTTGGTGCTTTTTTATTTTCAGCTTTTTTTGCTTGTCGTGTGGTTGTGGGTTTTGGTGTTAAGGTTTCTTATTCGATTTGGAAGCCGCGTATTGTTTGCAATGAAGCAACTCACAATTTCGGGACTATTGCAAATTCCAATCCTTCGCATGAATTCGTTGTTCAAAATAAGGGGTCTCGTGATTTATTGGTTCGGAATGTTGTTGCGGGTTGTGGTTCTTGTGTTGAGGTTGAGAGTTTTACGGCGGCGGCAATTGTTCCGAATGGTGAAGTTGAAATTGTTGACAGACTCGCTTTTGGGCAAAGTTGCTAAATAAATTCTCGTTATACCGTAGCCGGTAAGGCGATAGGCTTCGCCCCTGAACAACCGCTTCACGTTGTTGCGCTTGCGTGTTCAGCTTCGGGAATTTTAAAACAGCTTTAGTATAAAACAAATGATCCCAAAAATTCAAATTTTATCCTGACTCTCGAAGCGGAAATTGTTCGCGAGCAGACTGAACAAAAATAATCGTTTACTAAAAAAAAGAAAAACAAAAATTCAAAATAAAAATAAAGAGATGACCCCTTAACTTAATACCTATGGTCTATCGCCTTACCGGCTACGGTATATACTTCCAAAATCTGCGTTATCTGCGTGCTGATTTTTTTAATCGTTTTAATACTATACCGGCTACGGTACATACCTGTCTTGCCTAATCGGAAAGTGTACTGTACAATTCTCCGACAATTTTTGCTTAATGTTCCCGAATGTGTGATATTGGGTAAAAATTAAGAACCCCCTCAAAAAACAAAGTAAATAGAATTTTTTTATAACCAAAGCATGGAAACAGAACAACAAACTATATTCCTCGATATTTTGGGCTACCTGAATTTCTCCTCAGGTAATAAAGATGCGAAACTCTACTCCGCAATAAACACAGTCTATAAAACACTTGCCCCCAATATTACGTCGCAACCACAAACCGACGAAAATAATATCAACCAACCTGTAATACTTGCCTCCGTCATTGATACAAACGGTGCGGACAAACAAGTCAAAACCAAAAAAAATACAAAAAAAACAAATGCCAATAAAAACCAACCCCCAATCATTCCGCTTGCAACTCAAACCATCACACTACTCCAAACCAAATTAGCCGAAATTGCACAAGCCAATAAATCATTCCGTATCGACGATCAAGCAGGACAAACCCTCGACATAACACTCAAACACTTTATCCCAAAATATAGACAATTTCACGAAGATATACTGTTCCACCAAATAGACGACATCCTGTTCAACCCGTTCGCACTCGCAAAAATATTCGAATCCATTATCAGGCAAGGTTCGCCTTGGGAGGAAGTTGATCGTATTGTCGATGGTGCGATTGATGAGTTGAATGATTACATTGGATACCGACCAATCGCTATTCTTGAAGGCGTTGAGAGACACGATCCCAATAAGCATGAGTTTGTTGCTACGGTGCCGTTGTATATTAAAAAAGTCGGAATCGCGCACGGCAAATATAAAGATGTTGTCGAGCAAGCCGTCAATATCCTAAACCAAACCGATCCGCAAATTCTCGATGAAGCCTGTTTCAGTTTGGACAAACTTGATGAGATTGTTCTTGATCCGCGAGCTTATGATTTTGACCATCCCGTGAATCGGAAACCAAATTATCATTTCGGCGTGTGGGATCCTTACGTGATCGATAGCGACGGTTATTACCGCAGATTTGTTGTTCATCAAGTTACGTTGGATGGGATATTGAAGCGGGTTGAGACGGCGTATCTTGGCGAATCGGAGGAAGCGATTGTTCCGCCGGACGAGTTGCTTTATGAAGCCGGCGCGGTTTTGGCGGGAACAATGTTGATGGGTTCTGGAGTTTGCGGTGATTCGCCTAACACTTACAGCTCCGAAACCGCACTCGGCAACCTCATGTCATCAATCGCAAATTACCGCGATAAATTCTACGAACAACTAATGGATAAAACACCGCCGAAAATGAAAGAACGCCTCAAACAAGAAGAAAGCCGTTTGTACCAACCATTCGGAAGTTGCCGCCAAAATCTAAATAAACAACTCGCCAAAAAACGCGCCGACCAATTGCAACGAATGAACCTCTCCCGCATGTTCGCGCGAATGGGTTATTTTGAAGCCGCCAAAAAACAATCCGATATAATCTCCGTCGCCTCAACACGAATCTTGACTCAAATCGATTGCACAATAACCGAAATCAATAACTTGATCGATCACGATGAATTTCAAAAAGCGTTTGAATTGATTCCTCGTATTGAAGATTTATTGCGGCGTGGTATTGCGTGTGGTGCGGTTGTTGATCCTTGGACAATTCTTGGTTTTGGGGCAAATTACAGTTTATTTCATAGTGTTGAAAATTCAATTCACGATCACCGCGTGGATGATTTGATCAATATTGTTGAGGATATTTTTGACATTTACAGCAGTTTGCAAAAATCCGCCGCCGCCGTCGGAAACAGCGAAATGCAAGCCGATTTGTCCGACCGAATGAGCGATCTTGCGGGTTGGTGGGACAAGTACGGCAGCACAACTGTTTCGGGTTTGGATAGTTTTTCCGGCGCGGACACTTGGGAATCAACTGTAATTGTGTCGAATGCGTTGTCCGTTTGGTACAAAGCCGGAACTGCCGCCGGTGATGTTGCGTTTTGGAACAAACACGTCAGCAGATTCAACTCGACCAAAGCATACGTTTTGGTAACTGTAGCGTTGCTTGAGCAAAACGATCCGGTTGCGTCGATGGCGTTGATGATGCATTGGCTTGATAATTCGGAAAAAATCCCGTTGTCGCAAGGCGATTATTCTTTTCACATAATTGCAACGCGCTGGATGGAGCAACTTTGGAATGACCCCGCAGACGAAGGCGAAAGAGAAGTTGCGTCGTCCGATTTGCCCAACCCCCCAAAAAATTCATCCAGAGAAAACAACACCGACGCAACCGAAACAAATTCTACTCAAGCTGTTTCAAAATCCTCGAAGTTGGATACGCAATCGCAACAAAAAGAAACGGTTGTTCAGGGGCAAAACATACCGTCCGCATCGGATTCGGTATCTCAAATGCCGCTTTCGGAACGTTGGAAGTTGACGAAGAAATTTTTTGATTTCACGGAGGCGAATGCGGATCGTTATTTGATAGTTCCGAAGCTGGAGTTGAGCGACGACAATAAAAAAAATAATAAATCCGGCAAAAAACCAAAACCAAAACTTCCGCAAGACGACTTCAATTACAACGACCTCTACAACAATGACGGCGAAGTTGCCGAAGCCGACAACCAAAAATTCGGTACAAACAAGGACTCGATTTATAGCGCGGCTTATGATAATGTTGTTTATCAAGACACGGCGGATGATGGTGTTGATGGTTCGATGATGGAGCTTCCGTCGGCGGGCGGTTTTGATGATTTGGATGATGTGCCGCTTGTTTCGGAGACGGAGCGGATTAGTGAGCGGTTGACGTTTATTATAACGATGTCAAGGTTGTGGAAATTTGTTACGGAGAAGGTTGCGGGTCATTACGCAACCCAAATAAATAACAATACCGCCGCCGCAAAATCAGCGACAAAAAATAATCCGAATAACACAAATGAAATTGATCAAACTGATTTTGATTTCGACGATGTTACGTCTTATCTCGTCAATTGGATGCGGCAGATTGAAAAATACGAACGCGGTCTTGATTTGTTGTTGCGTGAGGTTTCAACTTATGTTGTTCCGCCGCCGCGTGGTACGTCTGATTCTTTGCTTGAATATGATCGTCATCGCGGCACGAAAGAGATTTTGCTTGAGCGGATAATTTGGACAAATGTTGATTTGTGCGATGCGAAAATGATATTGAAATCTTTTCTCGGTTCGCAATATTGGGATGACATGAGCGAACAATGGCAAGCTGCTGTTCTCAACGTCAATCACGCAATATTTCTCGGCAATATTAAAGAGGTGAAGCGTTGTTGGGAGCATACGTTGAAGATGTTATCTGCGGAGACGATTCTTTATGTTCCGACTTCGCGCGGCGGTGCGGCGTGGGACATTGTGCGTTGTCGGTCTATTCAACATTCAATAATGAGACTAATGCAATACGCGCCAAGATTGGGGCTGATTATCGAGACGTTCAAGTTGCTTGATACAGTCAAAATTATGGAAGAAGTAAATACAATTAAACCGGGCGCAATAACAGAATTTGACCGTCTTGTCGAAACTGCAACACGAGCAATAACCCAATGTATAGCGGTTTCGTCGCGTAAATGGAAGGCAAAAACGCATGAGCGTTGGTCGCCGTCTGATCATGTTTTGGTCGAGTATATGGAGCGAACGGTTGAGGTGCTTTTAGCGAGTTGGCTTTCGCACAGCAGGCAAATACGAATTTCGCCGGTAGAGTCAATTGTTGATAGATCGCAATGGGATAAAATCAAAACATTCATCCAACGTTACGGAAAAGATATTTTCACGCAACAAAATATGGGGTTCGGCAATTTACGTGCGATATTGCATCAAGGAATCGAAAATTTTCTGAGTTCGCTTGTCCGCATCAAGCAAAATGACGGCGAGATTGAGATGTGCGGAATACTTGTGGAGGATTTGATAAACAAAAAGATTGACTGGAACGCCGCAATTTCGCAACTTGAGATCGTGCTTGAATCGATAGCGGAAAATTATTCGGAATACATTGATTACAACAGCACGACAACACATTCGGATCATGGCGACAAGTTGTACATGCTTCTTGACATGTTGCGGGTGCAGATTGGTTATGAGAGAATATCGTGGAATTTGAAGCCTGTTTATTGGGTTCATGATGCGATGATTCGTTCGGGTTGTGAGCAAGCCGGTCATCTTTGGGAGCGGGCAGTTGCGCGGCGAAGCATGAACGCGGCGGAGGAACATTTGCGTCAATACAATCGTTTGAGTGAAAAGTACGGAATGTGGTTACCGAGTGTTCATGAGAGATTGCAAGAGCGTTTTATTCGTCCGTTGCAAATTGATCGCATGTGTGGTTTGGTTTCAAAAGCGATTGCCCAAGCCAAAGAAAACGTTCCCAAAACAGCGTTCAAGGAACTTTACGAACAAATTGAAAATTTTGCAAAAGACCCGTTGGGCGTGGGTTTTGAGATGCCCGAATGGTTGACGGCGTTGCAAGACGAAATAATGTCAACAAGAACAGACGAAACCGGCGACAACAACACCAAAGACCGCGACGCATTCAGCATTACCCCGCATTTCGACCAAGTAATCGTAACAAGAGCCCAACTAGAAAAAATACTAGACACCCTAGATAAACGAATACATTTTTGAGAAAAATTTCCAAAAACTGGTACTCACGAACTGCTTTATACTGAAGCTACTTTAAAATTCCTGAAGCTGCGGTAAACCTGTAACGCAGAGCGTTAGACAAACGCAACAACGTGAAGCGGTTGTTCAAGGGCGAAACCTATCGCATACCGGCTACGGTATGACCACTTCCGCACAAAACCTGTTTAATGGGGTTGTTGTTTATCGGTCAACATTTAGATTTAAATTTAACATGCTTGAAGGATTTTGGATTCGTAATTTTAAGTCTCTTAAACAAGTGGGAATTGGTACGGCATTCCCTCAATTTGTTTATGTTGAGGATCCGACATCGGTGTTGCCATTTGATCTTGGTACGACGACGTTGTTGACGGGTTTGAATGGTGCGGGCAAGAGTTCGGTTCTTGATGCTTTTAGTTTTGTTTCTGATTGTTATCGTTACGGTGTGGATTATGCTTGCGGCAAACGCGGCGGATACGACACAATATATTCACACGGCGGCAAAGGCGTAATGTCTTTCGGCTTCCACTACCGTCAACCAAACGAATCCGTCGCGGCAACTTACGCAATCAGTATTGGCTACATCCGAAACAAAGCTCCTTACATTGATTCGGAACTTGTCGCATACCGCAACGGCAAAGAATCTTTCCCAATCGCATTTCTCCAAAACGGTCAAAAAACAATACGTTACCTCGCCGCCGATGAACAAATAAGCGGTTCACAACTCACAAGTATAGAATTTACCGATTTAAAGCATTTGGGATTGGCAGCGTTGGAATCGCATCCCAAATATCCGGTTTGGTTTTCGTTGCGCAATTTATTTGAAAACTGGTCAACAGATAATTTTTACACAGACACAATTCACGGACTTGACACAACACAATTCAAACCACACGAAAACCCGCGAGGTTACAAATTCTCCCAATTCATCAACTACCTCTCAAAACAACTAGGCGACGAAACCGAATCAATCATCAACGATATCGCTGCCGGTATTCCCAACGTTTTATCAATATTGCTTGACAACACGAATCGCGATTGTCCGTTATTATCTTTTGTGATGGATGGCATTAGTATTCCGATTCCGATTACGCATTTATCGGAGGCGACGATTCGGCTTTTTTCGTATGTGTTACGGTTGGAGGAGCCGATGCCTGCGCCGTTGATAACTTTTGACAATCCTGAAAACGGACTTGATCGGCTTCATCGTTGGTATTTGGCGGGGCTGTTGCGCAAATTCGATGTGTCAACTCAAGGCGCGCAACTATTATTCACCACACAAAACACCGAATTAGCCGACGCAACCCATCCGCAAAATGTCTGGATTTTCAGCCGCGACCAAACCGGATTCACTATCGTCGAACGCGCCGCCGATCTAATACCACCGCCGGAAAACCCAAACGAACCAAAAAACCTAGAAAATAATTGGTTCAGCTCAATGTTCGAAGACAGAATTTGATCTTTCAGAAAATTTCTATTTAAAAATCAGCACGCAGATGACGCAGATTTGGGAAAGATATTCGCAAGATCAGAAATAAAATCTGGTCCGCGAATCTCACCCTAAATCTTGCGTTATCTGCGTGCTATAACTATTTCAAACTATTTCACGCCGATTTTTACCGCTTGCCCAACGTCAATCGTTTTTTCATTCTTAGCTGATGTGATCTCAATTTCTTCCGGTGTTGTGTTCTCGGACGAGTATTTGGGATCGACCAGATC
>JAIRWK010000069.1 GCA_031268995.1 Planctomycetaceae bacterium | reverse complement strand
CATTCGCCAGAATCGCCTCCGTCTTGAACTCCGCATGCAAACAAGCAAAAAATGTTACAAACGTCATAAAAAACGTATTCGACAAACCAAATAAATCCCCACTAAACGACTGAATAGTTACGGCAAAAGTAGTTCTTCTTTTGGCAATATTAGTTCTTCTTTTTGCCCAATTATACTCAAGCTGTTTTAAAATTCCTGAAGCTGCGGTAAACCTGCAACGCAGAGCGTTGGGAAAACGTAACAATGTGAAGCGATTGTTCAAGGGCGAAGCCTGTCGCCCATACCGGATTCGGTGTACTTTACAAATTTTTGAAAAATATTATCATACGAAGCTGGTGTGGGGGGTGGGTTTCTAGTGTCTAATGATTTGAACAAATGTGTGGAATTTGTGGTGCGGTTTGGTCTGGTGTTGGCGGGGAGTTGGGGTTATCGGTTCTTGATGATATGACTGATATTGTTAGTCATAGGGGACCGGATGATCGCGGAACGTATATTGACGCGGGGGTGGCTTTGGGGCATCGGCGGCTTTCAATTGTCGATTTGACACAATCGGGACGCCAGCCAATGCACAACGAAAACAAAACAATTTATATCGTATTCAACGGCGAAATTTACAATTTCGAATCTTTACGCCGTAATCTTATTTCGGCGGGTTGCCGTTTCAAAAGCACGTCTGACACGGAAGTTATAATTTATCTTTACGAACGGCACGGTGAAAATTTTCTCGCTTATCTCAATGGAATGTTTGCAATAGCGATTTGGGATGTGAGCAATCGGCGGCTAATTCTTGCGCGGGACAGGTTGGGCAAGAAGCCGCTTTTTTACCGAACCGAACCCGAATCCTGTTCGCGGTCAAATTGTGATTTCTTGCAAGAATCGACGAGTTACGAGAAAAATCAAAATAACGTTCAACGCTTAATTTTTGCCAGCGAATTAAAAAGTATTTTAGCGATTCCAGAAGTGCCGCGTGAAATTGATCCGTATTCGTTGGATGATTATTTAACGTATCAATATGTTCCTCATCCGCATACGATATTTCGCGGTATTTTTAAGTTGCCGCCTGCGCACTACGCGGTTTGGCAAGACGGCAATTTTTGCGTTAAACAATACTGGAAACCCGACTGGAATTACGAAGACAAAAAATTTTCTTTGGACGATTGGAAGGAGCAATTGCGTGAGCTTGTGGTGGATTCTGTTCGTTTACGGATGCGGAGTGATGTTCCGGTTGGGGCGTTTTTGTCGGGCGGGATAGATTCGTCAATTACAGCGGGAATCATGCAACAAATCAACCCGCAACCTATTCATACGTTTAGTATTGGATTCGAGCAAAAGGAATACGACGAGTCGAAATACGCCAAACAACTTGCGGATAAATTCGGAACAATACATCACCAATTCAATGTTACGCCGGATATTGATGATTTATTACCGCGTTTGATTTGGCATTATGACGAGCCGTTTGCGGATTCTAGTGCGATACCGACGATGTTGCTTTGTGAGGCGACAAGGCGTGAGGTTACGGTTGTGTTGTCGGGTGATGGCGGCGATGAAATGTTTGCGGGATATGATCGCTATCACGCGGTCAAGTACGGCGGAATTTTGGCAATACTACCGCTTTTTTTGCGGCGTTTTCTCGCGGAAAAACTTCAACCTCTTATCCCCGCGTCAACAAAACAACGCTCAATTTTACGACGCGGAAAAAGATTTTTGGAAACGTTGGCAATGTCGCCGCTTGAGAGTTATTTGCAATGGATAGCAATATTTAACCGCAAACGTCGGCAGCAATTGTACACGGATGATTTTGCGTTACGGGTTTCAGGTTATGATTCGTTGGATTTTTTGCGGTGTGCGGAGTCGGGTTGTTTGGGGCGTGATTTTTGCAGCCGGATTAGTTTTGTTGACATGCAAACTTATTTGCCTTGTGATATTTTGACTAAAGTTGACGTGGCATCAATGGCGTATGGTCTTGAGTGTCGTGCGCCGTTGTTGGATTATCGTATTGCGGAGTTGTCGGCGAGGTTGCCGTTAAAGTACAAGATGGTTGGGCGTTATGGTAAATATATTTTGCGTGATACGTTTCGTGATTTGTTGCCGCCGAATATTGAGCGGCGGCGAAAAATGGGATTCGGCGTGCCGATAGATCATTGGTTTCGCAATGAATTGAAAGATAAAGTCCGCGATACGTTGTTGGACAAAAGGAGTACAGAACGCGGCTACTTCAAAAAAAATTACATCCAAACCCTACTAAACGAACACTTCACCAATAAATTCGATCACGCCTACCGAATCTGGAGTCTATTCGTCCTCGAACTCTGGATGCAATCACACTAAATATACTCAAGCTACTTTAAAGCTGAATACGCAAGCGCAACAACGTTAAGCGGTTGTTCAGGGGCGAAGCCTATCGCCTTACCGGCTACGGTATAGCACTATGAAATTCAGTTTTTATTTTTTTGACAGGATTTAACAGGTAGCAAGATATACAGGATTTTATTATATCCTGACAATCCTGTAATCCTGTTATCCTGTTTTAAAACCTCATGTTACGCACGATACGGAAATGATGGTGATTATTCCGTCGATTGATAGAAAAAAGGTAAAACATTGTTCTCGTCCCGTAGGGACGGAATATGAGGATATTTCAAACGGTTTAGTTTTAATCACATTGTGTCCCTACGGGACGAGGAAAATACGTCTGGTTATCACCGATGCGTAACATGAGTTATACTCAAGCTACTTTAAAATTCATGGAGCTGAAAACGCAAGCGCAACAACGTGAAGCGGTTGTTCAAGGGCGAAGCCTATCGCCCTACCGGCTACGGTATAAAAAGATAAATTTCATCGTAGTTACAGTGTACTCGCGATTTTGATTATTTTTTTTACTTTGGACAAATCTTTTATTCCCGGCGCAAGCTCCGCACCGCTTGAGACATCTATTCCGTAAGGTTTGGTTTGGTCAAATACTTCAGTGATGTTGTCGGTAGTTACGCCGCCAGCGATCAAGGTTTTAAAACGCTCACAAAACGGTTTCGCTTCCGACCAATTCCATTTTGCCCCGTTACCACCTGGCAGAATGCCTTTCGACATCTCTAATATAAAAAGTTGCTCCGTCGCGTGTTCGGCTTCGGGATTTTGCAAACGGCTTGAGTTCAACAAATACGTCATCTCAAGATTCGTTTTGACAACTCTAATTATTCCGCAATCAATTTTGTCAATCAAGTTCTTATTAATTGCGCCGTGAATTTGAACATAATCGAATCTTGGATCAATTTCGTTTGGCAATTCATCAACAATAACCAACACGACTTTTTTGCCGCATTCACGGAAATTTTCCGCAGCGTCTAATATTTTTCGTGATTGATCGATTTCAACATGACGCGGACTTGGCGGATAATACACAACCCCAATCATGTCCGCCCCCTCATCCAAACAATCAACCGCAACTCCAGCCCCCGTTATTCCACAAATTTTAACGTACACTTAATCCTCGACTTTATACCGCAGCCGGTAGGGCGATAGGCTTCGCCCTTGAACAACCGCTTCACGTTGTTACGCTTACGTGTTCAGCTTCAGGAATTTTAAAACAGCTTGAGTATATTACTGATTGGACTTTAAAGCAGAAGGGACATGAGGAAGGTACTAAAAACCAACTGTAGCGGAAGCGTCCCGCTTCCGATTGCGGCAGCGAGGACGCTGCCGTTACAGGATTAAAATGAGTTTTTAAAATTTCCTTTTAGTGTTTTCCTACCAGCCCGCGTAAAAATTTTATCCGATCTTTACTTTTCGATAAACTTTCGCCGATTAGAAAAGCCGAAATTCCGCTACCGTTATTCATTACTTTCTCAATATCACTTCGCGAATGTATTCCGCTTGCGGCTACTATTGTTTGGTCTTTGTTGAAGCAACCGGCAAATTTACCCGAACTGCCAATGTCAATTTCCATCGTTGCAAGATTACGATGGTTGATGCCAATAAGCGGAAAATTAAACGGCGAAATTTTCTCAATATCAGACTCGTCATAAACCTCCACCAACACATCCAATTTGAGTTCTGTTGCCAAATCGTGATAATCCTTAATCGTTTTCGCGTCAAGAGTACGCGCTATCAACAACATACAATCCGCATAAATTGCCGTCTCGTAAACTTGATATTCCGTAACAACAAAATCCTTGCGCAAAATCGGCAAACTACAATTTGCCCGCACCGCAATCAAATCCTCCAACAAACCGCCAAAATACCGCCCCTCCGTCAACACCGACAACGCCGCCGCACCGCCACTCTCATACTCAACCGCACAAACAACCGGATCAAGTTTCGGCGCAAAAATACCTTTCGACGGACTACCGCGTTTGATCTCGGCAATAATCGCAACTTCACCCCACCCTCTTGCTTGCCCCGACAACGCCGCCCGAAACGGTCGCACCAACCGCTCCGAAATCTTGCCGGAAAAATCACCGTAAAAATCAAAAGACAACCCCTCATAATCTCTTCGCCGTAAACGAACAATCTCATTCAAAATGTCTGTCATAATTGTTATTATATGTGAACTTCTAACTGAACTTTTGCAAATTTTATAATTATTTGTATTAAAATGGGTTATAACAAAATTTATTAACTTTGTTATATTTTGACACAAAAATATTTTTTGTGTCTATGTTATGAAACCCTTGA
>JAIRWK010000227.1 GCA_031268995.1 Planctomycetaceae bacterium | reverse complement strand
GCAAAATAGGGCAAATAGGGTGAATCCATAGCAAATCACGGACAAAGTTGGGGCAAATTTGTTGGTAACATGAATGAAAACGAATTTCGCAAACAAACAATAACTATTGGATTACAAATGACTTAAACCCTTAACTTAATACCTATGGTCTATCGTCCTACCGGCTACGGTATAAAAATATCCGTTTGATGCCATGAGATTAAATTTTCGCATATTTTCAGCAGAAATTTGACCAAATTGTAGAACTACTATTGCCTGTTTTTTTCCTGCTCAGACACCCCAAAAAGGCAATCTCCGGCAAAACATTCACCACAACCGGTTTTGTAATAGCAATTTTTGACCGATCATGCTGATCACTGTATGATACCGTAGCCGGTAGGGCGATAGGCTTCGCTCTTGAACAACCGCTTCACGTTGTTGCGCTTGCGTGTTCCGCTTCGGGAATTTCAAAACAGCTTGGGTAGAAATTAAAATTTTTTTGTAATTATTTCGAAAAAATCCCAAAATACGTCTAGCAATATTTTGAAATTTTTGGTAAACTGTCGCGCAACGTTGCCAGGATTGATTATCGAGTGCGATGATGCGATGATCTTTGCCGTTTACATACTTCCGAAGCTGGTGTATACTGAGGCTACTTTAAAATTCCTGAAGCTGAACACGCAAGCGCAACGACGTGAAGCGGTTGCTCAAGGTCGAAGCCTATCGCCCACCGGCTACGGTATACTAGCTACACGGTATAACAATTTTTTTTTGCTTTTGGGAATTTTTAAAAATTGATTTTATTCGAATTCGGTCGATTTCTGTCCGACTGAAAATCGACCGAATTTGAAATAATTTGTTTTTGGCAATTTTTGGCAAATAGTATTTTTCAAAAATTCCCTTTTAACTTTAACAGTTTGTCATGAGAATTATTAGTAGTACAAATAAATCCGCCGAAATTCAAAACGGCGTAAAAACAAACGGTGGTTTCACAGTTCACCAATGGATGTTACTTGCGTTTGCGTTTTTTCTTGGAATAGCAAGCGTTATGACTGTCGATAAAATCTTTATCAACAATTCCGGGCATGCCGGAGCGGTACACGCCGGAGTGGTCTTTGATAACGAAGCAAATCAACCCGCTAACAAATGATGTTGCGTAAATTGCCCGAATAATTATGTAGTAGCCGGTAGGACGATAGGCTTCGCCATTGAACAACCGCTCCATGTTGTTGCGCTTGCGTGTTCAGCTTCGGGAATTTTAAAACAGCTTGAGTATATATTCAAGCTGTTTTGAATTTCCCGAAGCTGCGGTAAACCTGCAACGCAATGCGTTAGACAATCGCAAAAACATGAAGCGGTTGTTCGGGGGCGATGCCTACCGCCCACACTGGTTTCGGTGTAACAAAATTAACCCAAAGTAGAATTTAAGGAGATAGTAGAAATGGGAACACGTATTCCGCTGGACAAATCGTATGCCGAACAAAAAAAATTGGCAAAGAAACTTGAGTTGAGCATGGCTGAAATTGATCTTTCGGTTCGGACGACAAATTGTCTTGACGAACATGGAATTTGTACGGTTGGTGATTTGTTATCTTGTAATCGTGCGGAGTTATTGCGTATTGCAAATTTTGGCGAGAAGACATTGGAAGAGGTTTATCGAGCTTTAGAAAAAATCGGTTTCTACCGCGCAGACCGACGAAATATTCCGTAACCAATTCGTCCAATATCTTTAAAGGGATATTTTAGCACGCAGATAACGCGGATTAGGAAAAAATAATCGCGGATCAGGTTTTATTTTCTGATTTTGCGACTATCTTTCCTAGATATACGCCGTCTGCGTGCTGGTTTTATAGAGAAGCGGTTGGTCAGTTCGGTGTAATTTTTGCGTAAGTCAGATGTCATTTTTTTGGTCAAATACATTATCGGAATCAAATAGTGCAGTGTTCAGATGGGCGCGGGTACAAGAAAATCAGGATTATTTTATTCCGGCTCTTGTTGCGTTGTTGTTGGTTATTTTTTTTGTTAGGCGTTATCGGATTGATGCGATTGATTTGAAGCGTTGGCAACGTTTTTTACTTATTGGTTTACGAATTTTTGCGATTGTTGCGTTGTTATTGGTTTATCTTCATCCGCAATGGGAACATTTTGTCGGTAGTTCGCGGGTTGCGATTATGATTGACACGAGTGCGAGTATGGGCAATCACGACGTGTTGCAAGATAATTCCGGCAACTCCGAACAACTCTTGTCCGACGAAAATACATCAAGAACCGAATCTATCAACGACGCTTTTGTTGGTCCTAGTCGGATTGAAGCTGTGATTGATTGGTTAAAGCGAAGTGAGATTGTGGAAAAATTGAGTGAGCGTCATGATGTGATTTTGTATTCGTTTGACAAATCAGTTCGCCGAATAACACAAGACCAGACAACACGACAAACAACAGAATTAAACGAAACAAACGACAAGAACACAACACAACCGCCGACAAAAATAAACCCCAAACCAAACTCCGAAACCACAAAACAATCTGTCGCCGAATCCGATCTGTTGCAATTACAACTCGAAGCGTTGGAAACATTGAATGCCAACGGCGAAGAAACCAACATCGGCGATGCGTTGTTTGACGTACTTCAATTGGAACGCGGTCGACCGTTAGCCGGAGTGGTTGTTATTTCTGATGGTCGCCAAAATTCAGGACGCGCAACAGATTCGCCTCTCGAAATGTCCGCAAATTTAAGAATACCGTTTTACACAATTGGTGTCGGTGCCGCGAAGCAGCCGTTGAATTTTCGTATTGTGAGTTTTGATGTGCCGGAACGTTTTTTTCCCAATGATTTATTTACGGTCAAGGTGCCGATTGAATTTCTTGGCGGCGGCGTGGATGATCCGAATGAGTTGAAGTCTTACAAAATTAAGATTGAGTTGTGGTCGCAACAAATTGACGGTAACGCGGGTACGGATGTTAAACTTGACGAAAACGAAATTCAATTTGATCGCAACGGAGTAGTTGACGCGGAATTTCACACGAAGTTTTCCGAGATTGGCAAACGGCGGTTGATGGTAAAAATTTTACCGCCCGAAGACGACAAATTATTAGATGACAACACACGCCAATCCGATATTGATATAGTTGATCGCAAGGATCGGGTGCTGATATATTCGTCGGCTCCGAGCCGCGAATATCAATTTTTATGCTCGCAAATATTTCGCGACAAAACCATGTCGGTAGATGTTTATCTTCCTTGGACTAGTTCCGGTATCGCGCAAAATGCGGACAAAATTCTTACCACATTTCCAATGACTCAAAAAGAAATGTCTGAATATGATGTTGTTTTTGCGTTTGATCCTGATTGGAAGAATTTGTCTAATGAGCAAATTGATATTCTTGAGCATTGGGTTGCGCGTCAAGGCGGCGGATTGGTTTTGTTTGCAGGTGCGATAAATTTGGCGAATCCGATTGGTTGGGTTACGGCGGCGGGGCTTGATAAGATTTGGGCAATGTATCCTGTGGAATTTTTGATACGCCAACCTTCACGAGCTTACGAACATAATTATCGCAGCGATGTCAAGGCTTGGCCTCTTAAATTTTCACGGTCCGGCGAAGACGCGGAGTTTTTGCGTCCTGTTGACAATCCGGCGGATGCGCGTAACTTCTGGAGTGAGTTCACAGGATTTTACGGATACTTTCCCGTCAAGTCTGTTAAACCAACAGCAACCGTTTTAGTTTCATCAGGTTCACCGGACGCGATGGGCGAAGCCGGCGCGTTGCTGGTTGAGCAATATTACGGGGCGGGGCGTGTTTTATATTTTGGCAGCGGCGAGCTTTGGCGTTTAAGACGAATGGGCGAAAATTTCTACGAACAAATTGCTACTCGAATTGTACGACACTCTTCTCAAGGACGCTTGCAACGTGATTCGGATCGCGGTTCCGTTATGTTGGACAAAAGACGTTATGGATTGGGTTCGATTGCAAGGTTGCGTGTTACCGCAAACGACAATCAACTCAAACCGATTACGGTTCCAAAGTTGCCGGTTGATGTGTTGTCTCCGGCGGGCAAATTGCGGACGGTGGATGTTACGCTTGATCCGAATTCTCCGGGTATTTATCAAGGACATATTCCGTTGACAGAGGAAGGAACATGGTCTGTAAAATTCAATATTCCTTCAGGCAATCAAGAAATCACGCGAACTTTTCAAGTACAAATGAGCGATCTCGAACGCGAAAATCCAAGCCGCAATGAACCTTTATTGGCAGAAATCGCATCAAAAAGCGGCGGAATTTATTTTAAATCGCCAACCGACGCAATGCCGTTGATTAAAGAATCAGCTCTTTACGGACAAAAAAATTTATTTGCCCCACCAAGCCGTAATCCAAAAAATACAGAACAAAACAACAACGAATCAAATTCAAACAATAACAACGAAATCAATAACAACGAAATCAATAACAACAAAAATAATGCCGACAATAATACAGAAACAACCACAACGAAACATTTGACGGAATTGTTAAAAGTGCGATCACAACGTGCTGTTTTGGACGAATTGGCGGAGGAAAATATGTTGCGAATATTTTTAATTTTGATTTGTGCTTTTTTACTTCTTGAATGGACATTGCGAAGGCTAATGAAACTTGCATAACATTGAGCAAACAGGGGCGGACTGGTTTTCCTGTACAGGAAAGTGGCTTGAATAGGGTTGATTTTGGGTAACGAAAAATTTTTGTTTGGCGAAATTGAAAAACGCCGCCAATCATTCTTCACTCGCCTCTGATTTTTTATTTATTTTTCCAGATGCGTAAACGGTTAAAACCGCAATGTCCGCTGGAGTAATTCCGCTGATTCGGCTTGCTTGTGAAAGATTGACTGGGCGGAATTTTTCTAATTTTTCTCTTGCCTCCACCCGCAAATGCCGCATCGCTAAATAATCAACATCGTCCGAAATCCTATACGCTGCAAGCCGTTGAACCCGCTCAATATCCGCATCCTGCCGTTTAATATAACCGTCATATTTCGTGTCAATACAAACTTGCTCCGCACTTTGTTTTGAAATATCCTTTAACTGCGGAACACGTTTTATAATTTCGTCCCATGTTGTTTCCGGTCTTGATAACAGTTTCAACATTGAGCCGTTAGCGTCATGCGTTGTTGACAAGATTTTATTCGCCAATGTAATTTCATTTAACTTGATCTTCAATTTGCCCGCCCTCCGCTCGTCAATCAAACCCAGCCTCTCCGCAATCGGTGTCAACCTGCGATCCGCATTGTCATGCCGCAAAATCAACCTGTATTCAGCCCGACTCGTAAACATCCGATACGGCTCATCAACCCCACGTGTTACCAAATCATCAATCATAACACCAATATACGCCTCCTCCCGCCCAACAATAAACGGTTCACAACCAGCAACCTTCAACGCAGCATTTATACCCGCAACCAACCCCAATGCCGCCGCTTCTTCATAACCTGTTGTCCCATTCAATTGACCCGCAATATAAAGGTTGTCAACTAGCCGCGTTTCAAGCGTCAATTTGAGTTGCTCCGGCGGAATGTAATCATACTCAATTGCATACGCATACCGCATGATCTCCGCATTCTCCAAACCAACAATCATTCGCAACATCGCCTCTTGAATCCCACGCCCAAATCCCGACGAAAAACCATTGACATAAATCTCGTTCGTATTCCGCCCCTCCGGCTCAAGAAATATCTGATGCCGCTCCTTGCCCGCAAAACGTTCAATTTTAGTCTCAATTGACGGACAATAACGAGGACCTGTCGCTTGTATTTGCCCGTTAAATGCCGGTGCATGTTTTAAGTTGCCGCGAATATATTCGTGTAATTGCGGATTCGTGTACGCCATCCAACACGGAATTTGCTCAACACTTGACAAATCATCATTCAAAAAAGAAAACGGTACCGGTTGTTCGTCACCACAATGCTCCTCCAACAAAGAGTAGTTGATGCTTCGCGCATTGATTCGCGGAGGAGTACCGGTTTTAAATCGTTTGATGACAAAGCCAAGACTTATTAGCGATTCGCTGATCCCTTCCGAAGCCGGTTCGGCAGCCCTCCCGCCCGAAAACATCCGCTCGCCAAAATGCAACACCCCGCCCAAAAAAGTACCGCAACACAACACAACAGCACCTGCATAAATTGCCGTACCATCATCCGTTTGCACACCAATTACACGATGCTTTGACAAAGAATTTATTGGTTCGGTAATTATTGCAACAATTTTATCTTGACGCAATTTAAGATTGGGTTGGTCTTCGATGATGTGTTTGATTTCGTTTTGGTATTCTTTTTTGTCCGCCTGCGCACGAGGACCTTGCATTGCGGGACCTTTGCTTTTATTGAGTATTCGAAATTGAATTCCTGTCTTGTCAATTGCAACACCCATTGCACCACCCAACGCATCAACCTCCCGCACAATATGCCCCTTGCCAATCCCGCCAATCGCGGGATTGCAACTCATTTGCGCAACAGTATCAAGATTGCCCGTAATCAATAAAACATTAGCCCCCAACCGCGCCGCCCCCAACGCCGCCTCACAACCCGCATGACCAGCACCAATAACTAATACATCAAACAACTCAATTGAGGACATATTCTTGCACACATTCGGAGTATACCGTAGCCGGTAAGGCGATAGGCTTCGCCTCTGAACAACCGCTTCACGTTGTTGCGTTTGCCTAACGCTCTGCGTTGTAGGTTTACCGCAGCTTCAGGAATTTTAAAACAGCTTGAGTATAAATTAAATTTTATACCGAAACTATACCATAGCCGCTGGACAATTGATCAACGACTTTGAGAAAATAACCAGTCAAAAAGTAGTTGGTTGTTGTAAGTTTGCGTCCAAACATCGTGTCCGCCGCCTTCGTAAGATGTGAAAATAATTTTCTTACCGTTGGCTTTGCGAATCGCATCAACAATCCTTTGCGACATAACAAACGGAACAGCTTTATCATTGTCCCCGTGAAAATTCCAAATGGGAATTTCAATTAGTTTTTTTGCCCATTCGGGATTGGCACCACCGCAAATAGGTGCGGCAGCGGCAAAACGTTCAGGCGACGCGTTCAAACACATCCACGTCCCATACCCGCCCATACTTATTCCCGTTATATAAATTCGGCTCTTGTCAATCTTATAATTTTGCTCAATATGATCAAGCAAAAGCAACAATTGAAACGGCGACCACTTGTAATTATGTTTACATTGCGGCGAAACCGTAACACACGGAAAAGCCTTATTAAATTCAGGTTTGTCGAGCAAGTTAGGCGGACCATGAACTTTAACCTTGTCAATTTCCTCCGGCGTGTTGCCTCGCTCACCCACTCCATGAAGGAACAAAAGAAGCGGCGAACCATTTAACTTTTCCTGCTTTTCATAATCATGAGGTAAATAAATCCAATACCGCACAACTTCCGTTTTAGATTGCTCCAATGGTTGCGCATCACCAAGCCTGCTCACACTTCTGTTTGAGTAATGCCAATCACTAGTACTTGCCGGAAGCTCCACACTTCGAACAACCTGAATTCCAATCGGTAACTTTGCGGAATTGGTAGCAACTTCTTCGGCAGTTAAAAAGGACAATCGCGCCATAGTAAAAACAAAACCGACAAAAAACACACACCAAAAAATTCGATAATCCAAAACCGCACAAACCAGTTGCCCACTAGACAAACTTTCGCGAATTGCCGAAATTTTACACACAAACAGCTCAAAAATTTTTAACATTCTATTTCTCCTTTCAACATGATTACACCAATGCCGCTATGGACAATCATAAACGGCTACCTTTTTTGTACACTTATTTGTTTCGTTTTAGCCGCTCAATCTCCGCAAGAAGATCTTCACGCTCCTTCTCCCGCTCTTTTCGTTCTCTTCGCTCTTTCTCAAGTTCTTTCTCCAGTCTTTCACGTTCCTCTAAACCTTCCTTTATCCCTTCTTCTCGACCCACTTGCATTCCTTCTTCTCGCCCCACTTTTCTTCCTTCTTCTAAACCTTCGTCTCTGGAAGTGGAAACCATGCTCTTTTCGTTACTGCGAACGCTTTCCATGTATTCGTAAGCTTTACGTTCGTCTGG
>JAIRWK010000204.1 GCA_031268995.1 Planctomycetaceae bacterium | reverse complement strand
GCTTTCAGAAAATGTTCCCGAAACCGTCCCGCCTTCAACCTCGTAAAAATACGTTCCGCTACCGGATAAATTATCAGTCGAAGTTGCTGTTCGTTCATCGCTCGCGTTGTCGTCGCTGTAGTTGCTTTCGATATCAATTGTCTCACTTGATTCGCCCCATTGGTGAAGGTCTCCATCTCGCGTTTGAGCGGAATCCGTATTATCGTACAATAAATTCAAATCATATTCATCCTCCAATGTTGACGAAAATGTAAAACCTTGACAATGTTATACATAAAATGAGCAAATAAATACTCGTAATTCGCAAATGGTTGTCAATTTGACAATGGTTTATTCGGAGGGAACGGGAGCGGGATAAAAGGTATTCGCTGAGGCAATGGTTGTTGTGCTGGTGGAAGTAAGACCGGCTGTGAAGTTGGATGGAGATTTTTTTGTTGGTTTGTCATTTGTTGGATTTGTTGCGGATTTTTGAACCAATAGTGATCGGGTGGTTGTGCGTTAAAAAAAGTTGCGAGAAGACCATCAACATAAAGTCTGGGGTTCTCATTAGGTGAAAAATAATTTTCAGGTTTATCCGGTAAACCTTCAGGCTTAATTTTAATATAGTCAAGAGTCTCTTTTGAACCATCATACCGCCCATCCGCCGCAATAACTGCCCAATACCCGTTCTTGTTAAAATGCGCAACAAAAAATATTTTTTTACCCGTCTTGACATCATAAACGGCAATATAGTCATTTTTGTCTTTGTCATAGAGCCATAAAAATTTCCCGTTATGACTGAATTGAGGTATAGTCAATTCCTTCGCAACCGTTGTCATTACCACTTTGCCTGTTTTGAGTTCATAAATTGTAACAAAACCATCAATATTAACAGCAATCATTTGGTTATCATCACTTAGCGCAAAAGCTATGTGGTCCATCGGCCAACGGAACCGTCCTAACCAAATTGGCGGAGCTATTTCTTTCTTGGGAACTTTTCCATTTACAGTTATTGTTTCAAATACACGTATCCATGTTTTATGCGGATTGGGCCAAGTAGTACCTTCTAAATCTAAAAAAGCTGCGGTACTACCATCATTAGAAACATGACATAGCGCACTTATACGTACAGGAAATTCATTTATATAATAACCATTAGGGTACCACAATACACATCTTTTCGGATTTTTAAAAGGTAATACTTCAGCCGTATCTCCTATAATAAAATACATGGTGGGTAGTAATTTAACAAAATACCCAGGAGTAGGAACAATCAATTGACGAAAAGAGGAAGATTTAGCCAAAGAGACATCCGTATACCATATAGAAGCATAAAATGGGCTGGGATATTTTTCCGCTAGTTTTATTACAATGTAACTGTTTTTTAAATTAAGTCTTTCAGGATGGGAATTTGAAATTCCCATGATTCGTATATAATATAGTTCCGAATTGGGTAGAGGCAGAGGAATTTTTTTGAAGGATCCTGTTCGCAAATCTACGATCGTCCAATAAGAATCCACTTCGTTCTCTATAAAAATAGCACAGAGATTCTCGTCCGATGAAAAATTCTGCCAATACAGATTTATACCATGATTGGTTTTTAAACCGTATCTTTCAAGCTGCATATCCGAGATAGGCAAGGGTTTACCTGTTGCAAATGATATAGGAGAACCAACGTGTGGTATAAAAAGATAATTGTTGCATGGCGATATTTTTTGCGTTAAAAGTGATTGTCTTGTTATAAGCGATGAGTTATGATTTCCTTCCACTGGTTGATCAACCACCTGAATTTCATGTAGAGACTCAGGTAAAGAATTAACTATAATTTCAGGTGGATAATAAGGATTACGTTTGAGTTTATTCAAAATTGGCAACCCTTCTCCATGCAAATAAATTCCCTGAACTGTAATCAAAAATGACGAACTATACCCCAGCAGTTTTATTAAAAACCGGTACGCATTTCGACAAAAAATTTTATTGTTATACATCTGAACAATTAGAAATTTATAAACATTTACAAACTCCCACAGCAAGAATAACATACGATGTCTGTGTCTGTAAAGTGCCCACTATACTATAAGCGACATTATAAAAACCAATAATCTTGTTGTTTTTGTCTTCAATTATACATGTAGTATTACTCAATTATCACTTTTCAATAATTTCACGTAATCCCTTTATTATCTTGTCGGTTAAATGAATACCTGGCATTGATTTTATCATTCGTTTGGAATTTGTTCCAAGCGAGCCTGGCGGAAGAGCGGAAATAATTATAGAAGGTGCTGATTGCGTAAGCTGAAATTTGGGTATTGTAAGCTTTTTGTGGTCTGGATCTTCAAGATAGTCCTTCAATGAATACCGTGTATCTTCTGCCCAAACGTATGGTGCCCCAAACGGAAAAGCAGGATCAAGTACGCGATCCGCATTGGTAAACCAACTCATCGCACCAGGTGATGATGACAACAAAAAAGGTTTGCCCACTTCTGAATAACATGCTTTAATGACAACAAAACCTAATTTATATGTCAATGCCATACCTAGTGCAGCATAACTAGTAGTTGACGTATCAGGTATTATTTGTAATTGACCGTTCATACTGCCATGGCACCATCCGATATAGATACCTTGTAACTCCTTCGCGACAGATTTGTTGCCCATCTCATTCTTAAATGTTACTGCTAAACCAACATCACTGGCGTTACTAGAATTACCGGTATTTTCACTTTGTTTTATTTCTTGTACATAAAATCCAGCTTCTTTGAGATAACTGATTTCTTTTGTCCATTGCATTGCTATCTTGCCAAAAGTTCCAGCGTGTCCCCCATAAAGTACAAGTATTACATTAGGAACCTTGAATGTATTATTACTTGATAGCTTGTGTTCTAATGTCAATTGTGTAAAGTTAATTTCTGATATTGTACCGTCATTATTGATAATTTTGATAAATGAATTTGGATCATGGTACAACCAAGATTGCCAGGCGTTTGCATCAAGCCCAATCAAATTTGCCAAATCTGTAATTGTTTGACCATTGGCAGGAACCGCGACAGCCTGTGTTTGATTACTATTTCGTGTAACTCGCCATTGTATTACTTCATCGCTAATATTATTAACTTCCTCTAACGCAACCATCAGCCGCCATGCTTTGTATCTTTGTTGTCCCAAGTCGTCTATTTTAATATCTAACGCTAAGTTTCTTGATACAGTAATCACCTTCTTATCCCTGTCAATAACATAATCCACTCCAGGTAATTTCACAGTTACCATAATTTTCCATCCAGCGTTAAGAATGTTCTCTAGCTTTTTTACTCCTTCAGTACCATAAATTTCAAGAAATTTTTGATAAAGTTTATCATTGGTTTGTTGAAACCGTACCAGAGATGTCGTTTGCTGATTATTGCCGCCACTGGTATTGACACTGTCTATAGCGATCTGCTTCTCTTCCTCTGTGAGTGTTAGAAAACCAAATATGGCAAAGTAATTAGCAAATGTAGTGTATAGTGTTGATGCAACCGATACCGAGCTATACTCAGAAGGGATCGTGTTATTTGTCGAGTTGTTCAGATTACTTTCTTCTTTATACTGATATTCTAGCAATTCGATTTCTGTTTCATTTTCATCGTCGACCGCCCATTCGTTGTTTTCAACTTCGTAATCTGTGCGTTGGCTTGTTCCGGTGAGATTTGTCCAAGATTCGGTGATGGTTGTGTTTGCGTTTGAATTTTCGTATGTGCCTTTTGCGAAATCTCCGTAGGATAATTCTTGTACGAAAAATCCGTCGCCGGATTGCAAAACCCAATCGCCGGATTCGATTTCGGATTCGCTGTCATAGTCAAATTCCTCTAGCTCACGTTCAATCCAGCCAAGTTTGCCAGTCATTGTGCCTTGCGAGAATGTTCGCTCATAGCTTGCTGTCTCAACCATTACATCGCTTTGATACTTTTCATATTCATTTGTCTCAGAATTACCGCTTGTTGCAATCCATTCGCCGCTGGAATTGATTGTCCGTGTTATGTCGTATTCGTTGTAATAATTCGATTCCGTAAACTCGTAATAATTGGTCCCAAATTCAGAACCCGATGCCAATGTATAAGCGGTGGTTTCGGCTTCAAAATTATCGGTTGTTTCGCCTTCTTCCGTTTCGCTGCCGGTTGATGTGACCCAGCTGCCGTCACTCAAACTATACGTTACGTCACGTTCAACCGAATACTCATCCGAATAATAAATCGTCTCTGTCGTGTAGGCGTAAACATACGTGCCGGACGAATCAATCATTTCTGTAACATAAATTCCGCTCTCTTCATTTTCATACGACGATTCCTCTGATAAACTTTCCGAACCCGTTCCGGTCATAGTCCAACCATCACTTGACAACGTTCCAGAACTTGAATAATCGTAGTTACTTTCGGTTGATCCGC
>JAIRWK010000136.1 GCA_031268995.1 Planctomycetaceae bacterium | reverse complement strand
GGCATATTCTTTTTAATTTCTTTCGACAAATCAAGTGTTAAACCGCCGACATGCGTATCCTTATTAAGCGGTATAAAAAAATCTCGATCTGATATTCCTGAACTTGTAACATTTTCCGCTTTCCATTCTCTAACTAGCCATTTGCCTTCGTATTCTTTACCTCGCCAATCCTTCATTGGACCGGAATAACTTACAATAGTCGTCGGGATTACCATCTTGTCATTACCTGTAATAAAGTCTCTAACTACCGTAAGCTGGTAGTAGGATTTTTCAACACTAATTCTATTTTCGGTAGGTATAGGATATTTGCCTAATATGGAATATTTAATACTGGCATCTGTGTTTATTCCAGATTGCCCTTTGTAACCGTATGACACCTCTATAGTACCATCGTCAAATACTTTTAGAACCGGATGAGTCACTGCAACAATTTTTTGCAATTTTTCCAACAACTCCAAAATAGACAATGATGAATAATTAAATGGTTTTATTGTCGGACTTTGCGGAACACGTGGACAACACAACATCATGTCTTCAACTTTACGTTCCATTATAGACAAAGTATCAAGAGTTTTTTTTCCGTTACATGCAACATAATGAACTTCCAAGGTCTCATTTATAACAGCAATGTAACCTTGTGTCTGTAACGGACTATAAGAATCAAATTCGACAACTTGACTAAGGAGTGTTTTACTTTTTGACTTAGCAATCTGTCCGCTAATTTTTAGAGTTATTTTTTCACATTTCGAGATTAACATCAATTTAGCTTCTTCCTCAGTAGAAGCTACTCCCTCAGTATATGTATAATTACACTTAAACTGAAGATTACGATTCCACGCTTGATAGCCATCATCAATTTCTTTCAATTTTTTCAAGGTATCCGTGTCAGCTGCCCAAACAGACGGCATCGTTTGGCAAAAATATGATTGGGAAACAAACAGCCCAACCATACAAATTAAAAATATAACAACAGACTTTTTTCCCATATTTAGCTCACCTCTCCCAATAACGAACAAGAAGCCCTCCGATCTCTTTGTACTTAGAATTCCAGATTGGTATACAGTAGCTGGCAGGACGATAGGCTTCGCCTTTGAACAACCACTTAACGTTATTGCACTTGCGTGTTCAACTTCGGGAATTTTAAAGTAGCTTGAGTATATATAACAGTTTAGTACGGAAACATATTTCATCTACATCCGGGGAAATTAGAGGAATACGTTTTCTCGGTACTGTAATAATCACTACCATCCTGGCAACTAATTAAAGTCTCATACCTGTACAAATATGAACAAATTGACCACCCATCAAGTTCATTACAATCACCTTGAAGCTCAAGGGTACTACATTTAGAGTAACGTGTACCCACTCGTTTATGGCCAGTTCCTGTTTCCTCATAACACGCGAGATTTGTACACTGCTCGCCACCGGCGGGGCTGCCTGCCGCATGGTTTAGACATACCTTATTTTTGACAACTGCGGCACACAAAGTTACACTAACTCCGAATGTCAGTAAACAAAAGATTGTAACTAAAATTTTCATGATTTATTCTCCTAAAAACATAAACTTTACCGTCTCGCCCCCCACGATGAGCTACACTCCTACCGAACAAAAGTATAAGAGGGGCATTGTACACTAAACAGCATAGTTATCAATGGGAGGAAATTAAGGCAATCGCTTATTTTTGACTTTATATATGCTCAAGCTACTCTAAAATTCCCGAAGCTGAACACGAAAACGCAACAACGTGAAGCGGTTGTGCAAGGGCGAAGCCTATAATCCATGCCGGCTTCAGTATAACAGGGTACTTTTTCCTTGCCCTGCATTGCCAACAACGCCAACATACAATATAGAGTGGCTAAATCGCCTTTCGAGTTGCCCGAGCTTGATTCTCGCAGGTAGAATTTTGTCAAGGTAATTAATGATTTCGGTTTGCCGCTCTTTAATTGTTTGCTTCAGGTCGTCCGACAACGGTTACGACCTTCGTTAACAAATCTGAATATTTTCGTAACGCATTGGTAATAACATTGAGACCGCTGATAGTTTTTGCCGTTTTTTCGGCAAATGGTTTTCGGACAGCGATTGTTTGATTGATTGTTTCGGAACGTGATATTGTAATTATTTTGAAACGAATGTTTCTGTTTGACAAGTGGAGATACTTTTTGTAATTTCCCTACGTTTTTTCGGGGTTGTACAAATTTTTGCGAACAATTCAATACTTTCTTGCCCGTACTTACCTCGCTGAAAACGGTAACTTTATTGGCAAAAAAACAAAAAATTGTGACAACTATATGGGAAAGTATGGCATCTTTCTGTTTACTTCTAACTTCAGATACTTCACAAAAACTAGACGTTACCCCACACATTGTATGGTCGAGTACGATTGTTTATCCTGTACTTCTCTTTAGTGCAAAATTCGTCCACCTATTGAAAATCAGCAGAACTTTGTCATAATACCCGGAAGAGTTGTTGAATGTATTTATACGACCGCTTTACGTTGTTCAGGGGCGAAGCCTCCGCCCGTACCTGCTTCGGCATACAAGGAGAAAAAATGGCTCTTTCACTTACAAAAGGACAAAAAATTTCGTTGACGAAGGAAGGCGGTAGCGGGTTGACCAAAGTTGCGATGGGACTTGGTTGGGATGCTGTTAGACCTAAAGGAATATTGGGATTTTTTTCAAGACCAAAAGAAATCGATCTCGACGCAACTTGTATCCTTTTCGGCACGGCAAAAAATATTATCGATGTCGTCTGGTTTCAACAACTCCAAAGTAAAGACGGAAGCATTAGACATTCCGGCGATAACCGAACCGGTGTAGGAGATGGTGATGATGAAACGATTGTCGTTGATTTAACACGAGTTCCGGCAAATGTAACTAGCCTCATTTTCACAATCAACAGCTTCACAGGTCAAACGTTTGATCAAATTGAAAATGCTTTTTGCCGTTTGGTTAATCTTGCCAACAAACAGGAAATTGCCCGTTATACATTGAGCGGCGGCGGCAGAGTTACCGCACAAATTATGTCCAAAATCTATCGACACAACGGCGAATGGAAAATGGCAGCCATCGGCGAACCCGCAAACGGTCAAACCTTTCTCGATATCTTACCTACTGTCGTTCCGTTTGTTTAACCTTTATACCATAACCAACACACAGGCACTAAGTTTTGCCCTCGAGCAACCGCTTCACGTTGTTGCGCTTGTGTGTTCAGCTTCAGGAATTTTAAAACAGCTTGAGTATGAAGGGGTGCTGAAAATTTCTGATCGTTGCCATACGCTATACCGTAGCCGGTAGGGCTATAGGCTTTGCCCTACCGGCTACGGTATACGAAGGATATTTTAATGCGTTTAGATTATTCTCGTATTCGGCAGCATATTGAAATAAATGAAATATTAGATTATGCTGAAGGGCGACAAGTCAATTGATGTACACAAGCTACTTTAAAACTCATGGAGCTGGGAGCTGAACACGCAAGCGCAACAACGTGAAGCGGTTGTTCAGGGGCGAAGCCTACCACCCATACCGGCTTCGGTATAAAGAATATTTTCCTACAAAATCCGAATTACTCTCTTGAACGGCAACAGCAAAAATTACTGTGGTAGTAGACTGTAATCAATACGAGAACGAGATACAATATGCTGGGATGGGCAAAACCTATCGCCTTACCGGCTACGGTATAAGTTTTCGGTATAACAAAATTAACAAATTACGTTTAATTATGTCTAAACAACGCGAAAATCCTAATCCGTTTTTTATTGTGGTAGTGCTTTTGTTGGCACTGCTTGTTGTGGGTATTTATTGTTCGGTTTGTATTATTGAGCCGGGCAATGTTGGTGTGGTGATTCGGCTTGGTGAGGCGCAGCCGGATGCGCTTGGTGAAGGTGTTCATGTTGTGATTCCGTTTATCACGCGTGTCAAGTCTCTTGACGTAAAAATCCAAAAAGCCGAAGTAAAAACCGCCGCCGCTTCCAGAGACCTCCAAACCGTCAACGCCGAAATTGTTGTCAATTACCGTATTGAAAAAGTGAATGCGGTAAAATTGTTCCGTGAAATTGGTATCAATTATCTTGCCATAATTATTGAACCGCAAATTCAAGAATCATTCAAAGCCGGTGCTGCTAAATATACAGCGGAATCGTTGATTACTGAGCGTTCTGCTGTTTCTGAGGGTATTCATGAGTCGATTAGTTCAAGATTGAAGCAGTTTGGTGTGATTATTGATGCGGTCAATATTACGAATTTTGATTTTTCGCCGGAGTTTAACAGGGCAATTGAAGAAAAGATGACCGCCGAGCAACGGGCATTGCAAGCGGAAAAGGAATTGGAGCGGTATAAATTTGAGGCGCGTCAGAAGGTTGAGACGGCGCGGGGCGAGGCGGAAGCGGTTATGGAAAGGGCAAAAGCAGAAGCCGGAGCTCTCAACCTAAAAAAACAATACGCCACACCGGAATTGATTTGGCTGTCGGCGGTTGAAAAATGGGACGGCAAATTACCAACCCACTTATTCGCTAACCCGCCAACTCCCGTGTTCAACACAAATTCCACAAACCCAATCAACAAATCAATCACAGATACAAAATTAAAAATACAAAATAATAACGTACAATAAATAGTATAAAAACGTAAGGGATTGTTCAAGGGCGAAGCCTACCACCCATAACGGCTTCGGTATGACAGGAGAAATTAAAATGAAGCATGCAGTCAAATTCAATTTATACTTTTCGGTTTTTGTAATATTTTCATTTATTCCGAGTGTGATAACCGGACAGAATCTATCGGATAAAAATTCGATTAACCTTGCTGATGCAAAAACAGTTCAGGAGGTCATGCAGTTATCACAAAAAGAATTTCAAAAGCTCGTTTCCGAACCGAGCGGAACATCGCCGAATTATGAAGTTGCCGAAAATTTTTTGCTTGAAACGTCAAAGCGGATAAACGAACTCGCACAATCCGACGATGATAAAGCCTATGCAGCAATGGCAAAATATCAAGGATATAAGTTAATTACTCAACATCTTTCCAAACAAGGAAAAGATATTTCAGAATGCGAAAAGCAACTTGCCGCCGCTTTTGCTGATATGGAAAAATATCCTAAGTCGGCTTTAGCGGTGCAGCGTCAGAAATTTAAATCTTTCCAAGATAAAGTGTGGCAAATGGCGAGGTTGAGTAATATTGATGACAATACATTTGATTCGATTATCAAGGAAACACAACAGTGGGCGGCGACATTCAAGAATGATGAAAAACAAGTTGTAGAGCCGTACCTTTTCATCAACGACGTATTCTGGGATAAACCGGATGCAAGAAAAAAAATTGCCGAACAATGGACGCTTTTTATTGATTCTGATGTGATGAAGGATGTACCTGCTCATATTCGCGAAGCAGCACGAAAGATTGTTGGTGCGGTTGAGCGTAGGCGGGTTGGGTTTGATCCGAAGCTCTACGGACGGACTTTTGACAATAAACCTTTTCAATGGGACTCATTGCGAGGAAAAGTAGTTGTCGTAGTTTTTACCGCTTCTTGGTGTGGACCATGTAAGTCAATTCTTCCGAAATTAAAGGAATATTACGAAAAATATCATCAAGACGGTTTTGAAATTGTGTCGGTGTATGTTTGGGATAATTTAGACGCAAGCAAGAAGGATGTGGAGAAACTATCAATTCCTTGGATCACGATTTCGGAAGAATTAACGGAAAAAGCGGGCGAACCGAAACAATCCATTGATTTTGGTATTCGTGGTGTACCGACGACGTTATTGATAGACAAAACGGGCAAAATCATTATTGACAACAGTGTTTGGAATCATTTAGGCAAACTACCGGAATTGTTAAAACAATAAAATAATATTTCAACGGATTTTTTGTTAAAAATAGGTCAACATAACGTTGCCCACACATTGAAAAATAAAAAATATCCAAGAACAGTTTCACTTTAGGGAATTTCTAAAAACCATTTTAAAAATCAGTACGCAGACGACGCAGATTTGGAATAGATATTCGCAAGATCAGAAAACATAATGACGCATAATCCGTAACAATTGGAACGAAACAGATTTGTTTCCGATTGTTTTTCCAAATTTTTTTTGTATACTCAGGCTACTTTAAAATTCATGGAGCTGAACACGCAAGCGTGACAACGTGAAGCGGTTGTTCATGGGCGAAGCCTACCGCCCATATCGGCTTCGATATAACCATTAAACGGTATAAAAACTCAATACTGAATTAATTATCATGGCAATTTCACTTACAAAAGGACAAAATGTTTCGTTGAGCGATGCAGTTCCGGGTTTGAATAAAATCAAGATAGGTCTTGGTTGGGATGTTCGCGTAACACAAGGTTCGGCGTTTGATTTGGATGCTTCGGCGTTTTTGTTGAACGAATCCGGCAAAGTCCGTAGTGCCGACGATTTCATTTTTTATAACCAATTGCAATCGAAATGCGGCAGTGTTGTTCACACGGGCGACAACCGAACCGGCGAGGGCGAAGGCGACGATGAAGAAATTATCGTAACGTTAAATTCTGTTCCGGCGAATGTGCAGAAGGTTGTTTTTACGGTAACAATTCACGAAGCTGACAAAAACGGTCAAAACTTCGGTCAAGTCAATTCGGCGTTTATTCGCGTTGTAAATGTTGAAGACAACGAGGAGATTGCACGATTTGATCTTTCGGAGGATGCCAGTACCAGCACGACAATGATATTCGGCGAAGTTTATCAGCACAACGGCGCATGGAAATTTCGCGCAGTCGGTCAAGGTTTATCGGGCGGACTCGAAGCAGTCGCCAAACAATACGGCGTACCGCTTTAATGTTTCAATTTAACATGAGCGGTAGGTTTCGTCCTTAGGCATTGCCAAAAAATAAATAACCATTAATGTTCAATAAACGGTTTTGCCTCAGGGGTGGTTCCTCTTTAACTGTAGGGTATTAATGGTAATTTTATTTTCGGGCGATGACTAGGAGTACCGTGGCTTTAAGAATTTAAAACAGATTGAGGAGACGAATACAGAAAGGACAGATAATTTATGTCATCACAATGGTTCACAAAAAAACCAAGCGAAGAAAGACGCGGACCGTTTTCTGATAGTGAATTAAAACAACTTGCACGTACCGGTCAACTTTTGGCAACAGATTTTGTTTGGCGTGAGGGAATGTCTAAAGTAGCTCCTGCGTCGAAAATCAAAGGCTTGTTTCAAACAACACAGTCGGTTATTCCTACAACATCGCCAACAACACTTGTTGATCCGAATAGTCTCGACGCATTGATTGCTGGTCTTGTACCAATACAGCAGAATGTAACAGGTTATGTTCCGAAGAGTACGATACAAAACAGGAATGAAAAAGAGAATCAACAGGAAGAAGCAAATGATGTTTTCAGTTGGTATACTGAAGCTGCTTTAAAATTCCTGAAGCTGAACACGCAAGCGCAACAACGTGAAGCGGTTGTTCAATGACGAAGCCTATCACCCTACCGGCTACGGTATAACGTCTTTCAATGATAAAGATTTTATGATGAATAAACAGATAATAGACGGACTGATTGATTATTTGACAATAATGCAATACGCTGGAATTACGGAGGTGAGTAATTTGTCTGTCGAAATTGCGGACAAGTTGCCGCATGCCGAAAAGCTGATTGTTTCCGTTCCAAATGCCGTTGCAAAAAATAATTCAACTGAAATTCAAACGCCGCCAACTTTGACCTCAACCGATTCTATCGAATCTAACAAATTCGAACCTAATAAATTGCCCGACGAAACTCAATCGGTTGCACGCGAAACAAAAAATATTACGATGGAATCAAAGACAAAAAATTGTGTTGGACACGATTTGCCAAAAGAACAAGACGCGGCAGATAAATTGACGCAACTCGAATTACTTTCGGCGGAAGTTGCAAAATGTTCGCGTTGTCTTGAACTTGCGCAATCTCGAACGCAAACTGTTTTTGGTGCGGGCGATCCTTTTTCGCCGCTTTTATTTCTTGGCGAGGCACCCGGTGCGGATGAAGATATTCAAGGTAAACCGTTTGTCGGAAGATCGGGTAAATTGCTAAACGACATCATAACAAAAGGTATGAAACTCAAACGCGAAGATGTCTATGTTTGCAATATTTTGCGTTGCCGTCCGCCGGGTAACAGAACCCCACAACCAGACGAAGCGGCGAATTGCAAATCATTTCTCGAAAGAACAATCGAAATTATAAATCCGAAATTCATTTGTTGTCTTGGTTCTGTTGCGACAAAATATCTGCTTGCAACAGATAAATCAATCGGGCAAATGCGAAAAATTGTGCATGATTATAACGGCATTAAAGTAATTTGTACGTATCATCCGTCCTATCTATTGCGAATGCCAGCGGCAAAAAAAGACACTTGGGAAGATATACAAATGTTGATGAAAATGATGGAAGAAGGTTAGAGCGGTTTTTGTGATCACGCTTGAATTTAAGGGCAACCACAAGGGTTGCCCCTACATTGAAAATAAAAAAATCATTGCGATTGCGAGAATTTAAAACGGTTATACTCAAACTGTTTTGAAATTCCTGAAGCTACGGTAAACCTGCAACGCAGAGCGTTAGGCAATCGTAACAACGTGAAGCGGTTGTTCAATGGCGAAGCTTACTGCCCATACTGGCTTCGGTATACAAATTATGTTAAAAAAATTACGTTTAATCTTTTCGGTATATTTTGTGTTGTTGTTTTGTTTGTTTGTGTTGCTAACTCAAGCCGAAGCAAGTTTTGAACAAGTTGTTAGTGTTACGTGGCAAAGAGCACCGATGCGTGAGGTGTTGATGCAATTTGCGAAAGCTAATCGGGTTGGTTTATTTATTGACCGCCGAATCGATCCGGCAATATTGATAAATTTCAAAGCAGAGAAGAAGACGGTAAAAACGGTATTTCAAGATTTCGCCAATTCTGCGGGATTTTATTGTCATTTTTTCGGGTCTGTTGTTTATATCGGCAACGGCGATATGCGTGAAATTTTACCGCGAGTGATTGCCGAACACCGTAAATTTTTTGAACAAGTCAACACCGCTAAAAATAAAAATTCGGCAAATGCTCGTGTGAAGTTACGGAAAATGGCTACGGTTAAATTGCCGATGTTGAGCGAACCGCGAAAAATATTGAATAATTTAGCGCAGCAAAATCAATTCACTTGGCAAAATCTCGAAAAATTACAACACGACGTTTGGGATGAAAATAGTACATTGCCTTCAATGCAGCTTGGTGATTTCTTAATTCTAATGTTAATCGGTTTTGATCTGGATTATGTTTGCGAGTTGCCGGAAAAAGATTCATCGGGCAAAATGATTTTGCGAATAATAGACGTAAGAAATTTTGAAAACCAAACGGACAAAAGCATCAAATGAAATCGAGTTCGATGGTTTCTTGTTTTTCGTTTGGGTCGTATGATAATTTTGCTTTTGTTTGTTCGGTTACGCCTTTGATGTAAATTGCGCGATAAGGTCGCACCGGACAAATTGATTCGCAACCACCACAACCTATACAAAATTCAGTGTGCAACTCCGGTATCGTCAGATTTTTTGACGCATCCCCGTAAGGCACCATCTTTATTGCGCCGTTGCTGCAATGCTCTTGACAAGCTCCGCAATTCGTACCTTGCGTGTGAACAATACAATTGTCAACCAAAAATTCAACTGTTCCGATCTTGAGTGTCTCACGTTCCGCCGATGTAACTTTTGCAACCGCGCCAGTCGGGCAAACATCACCGCAAACCGTACAATTTCTGTTACAATAATGATGATCAAATTGTAACGAAGGTTGAAGCATTCCACGAATACCTCCGTCGCCGCTACCGCCTGTTTTGTTGCCGACAGGTTGCAATACACGCGACGGACACTTGCTAACGCAAAGATGACAAGATGTACACTTGCTTCTGAAATTCCGCAAACTGCCCGCACCCGGCGGCAATACCAACGTATTATTTACATAAGAAACCCGCGATACGTTGTCAACCTCAACCACCGCCTCCGATAACTGCGATACTTCCGAACCCACAGACTCACCAACATTCGACGGCATTGTTGAATCCGAAATTCCGGTATTGTCTGTTGAATCTTGCCCGTAAGGATCGTTACCGTAAGGATCATCGGGATTTCTTGCACCGCCACCAATTAGCGAAAATAATAACGTAATAAACGATAACCGCAAAAAACGCCGCCTGCCGTGTTGAACATTAATCGGCGCAAACGCCGCCAAAGGCTTGACATCAACCTCAACATTATTAGACGCAAAAAAAGACTCACGCGAATATAAAACCGCATTCTTGCGACACGCTCCAAAACAGTTGAAACACGCAACACAACGTGACGAATCAACCGTGCGATTTTTACTGTCAATACATTCACTCTTGCAAACCTTCTCACAAAGTCCGCATTTGATACACTTCGATTGATCGAGTTTGACACGAAACAAAGAAATTTTTGCAACAAGACCAAGCAACGTTCCAACCGGACAAATCGCATTGCAATAACGCCGCCCATACCCATAAAAAAACGAAAGAAAAACCACAAGCAAAAACATCATAACAGAAACCAAAAACGCAAGACCAAAAAACGGAATTTCACGGAATTGAAAACCGGATTTGCCGCCGTCAATATTCAGGCTGGCTTGTGTAATTAAATTATTGCTGGAAATGACGATGGGTTGAAAGATGGAAAACGCAATTCTGCCGAAGTTGCTGTAAGGGTCAAGCAAAACTATAACCGTTGCCGTACCAAAAAACATCATCAACACAACACCAACAACAAATAAACTAAATACCAAACCTCTGGTTTTAGACATTGCCGGATGATACGAATATTTATGTTTTTTACGGCGGAATAATTTTGCGATCCATGAAATAACATCTTGCAAAATTCCATACGGACAAATCACCGAACAATAACACCGCCCAAAAAGAAACGTGATCAATAACCAAATTGCAACCCCCAATAAACCAATACCGCCGCGCAATAATAACGGAACAAGTTGTAAATGCGCCAAAAAATGTACCTGCAAAGGCACAACCGCAAAAATATCAGTGAATAGAAGTACCAAAACCGAAAACACAACACCCGCAACCAACACCCGCAACCATTTAAGAATACGCATCATTTTTCTAAGAAATTTTTAAAGTAGTTTTCATTGCACACAGACGACATTGATTTATGGGAACTTTAAAAAATACTATTTGCAAAAAAAAATTTATTTCAAATTCGGTCGATAGAAATCGACCGAATTCGAATAAAGTTAATTCTTAGTCCTGTAACGGCAACATCCCCGTTGCCGCAATCGGAAGCGGGACGCTTCCGCTACAGTTGGTTTTTTAGAAAATTCCCTTGAGTGTATATCCTCACACTGCGAAATCTATTGAATACCGAAGCCTTCTTCCAAACCGGCTTCGATATTCAAAGAACAAATACTTTTTGCGAATACTTGTGTAATCTGAAAACTTCAGATTACTATCCGCTCAATATTAATTTTTTTGATATCGGTTGTACCAAGATTCAACTCTTCACCTGCGGTAATATGACTAACAGCTTGCAACGTCAAATTGGTTTGTGATGTTGACACTGCAACCGCATACGTATCAGCAGCAACCATGTCAGGTGAAAGAATTTGAAGTTTTGTCAGTACACCATCGGCTACAGTACGTCCTTGCGGACCGTTTGCCTTCATGATTCGATACCCGTCAATAATATTCAAAACAGGTTTCTTTGGAAGCGTGCAAATATCGGCGATACATTGCTGCAACCCGCGTGAATGAAAAATCCCGGGTTCCCAAACAATACCCATCAAATTTTTCATTGCACAAGTAAATCTTGCCCCGCCGTGTACCTTCAATACCGGAACGTTTAACCATACATCGCAATCAAGAATCTCTTCATGAATTTCGGCAGATTTAAGAACTTTTCCTTGCGGTAATTTAACTTCGCGGTAGTATTTCCTGTAAGCACGATCTTTTTTATTCGCGAGAACCATTCTTCCGCCAGCCTTGACAACCGCAGCTTCAATTCCGCTGTTTTGATAACACCGCTTCGGATCATCACAAGTGGTATCAAAAACAATCACCTCTTTCGCTCCCGCCGCAAGCACTTGTTTGACAATCTCGCCAACAAGAATTGGATTTGTATTCGCTGGAATCTCCGGCGGTTTGTCCCAGCCGATGTTCGGCTTTATGACAATTTTTTGTCCTTTTTTAACAAACGTGCCAATGCCGCCCAATTTTTCAATAGCTTTTTGGAACATCACATCAGGCTCGCCATTGCGGACAGCAACCAAATCCGGCTTGCCTTTTTTGTCCGCCACTTGCGCAAAAATATCAACCGTACCCAAATTACCTGCAACCGCGGCAGCTCCTGCCACTCCAACCGCTTGCAGAAATTCTTTTCTATTCATTTCCATCAATTAGTCTCCTAATATTAATCTTGTTTAAAATCGGAAAGCAACAAAAAAAACGCGACAACACAACCGTTTTGTCCGCGAATACAACTTTCCAGCGAAACACCAAAACCGCACCAGTATAGCAACTCCACAACTTCCAGCAAGTAGGAGCAACAAGATGCCACCACCGCCTGTAAATATCAGCACGCAGACGACGCAGATTTCAAAAACGGTCGCGGATTCGAATATTGTTTTCAGGTCTTGCGAATATCCTCCCCAATCTGCGTCATCTGCGTGCTAATATTTTTTAGGAAAAATGGTTTTTGGATCAGATATTTCTTGCGGCTTTTACGTCGTCGAAATCGCGTAGGTGATA
>JAIRWK010000006.1 GCA_031268995.1 Planctomycetaceae bacterium | reverse complement strand
TCAGACGGTTTAGTTTTATACTGAAGCTACTTTAAAATTCCCGAAGCTGAACACGCAAGCGCAACAACGTGAAGCGGTTGTTCAAGGGCGAAGCCTATCGTCCTACCGGCTACGGTATAGTCACATTGTGTCCCTACGGGACACGAAATATGTTTTTACCATATTTTCTACCAACATTTCGTCCCTAACGGGACGGGGAAAATACGTCTGGTTATCACCGAAGCGTAACATGAGATCATAATATGCTGCACACAGACGACGCAGATTATAAAAGATTCGTTAGATATACTCAAGCTGTTTTGAAATTCCCGAAGCGGAACACACAATCACAACAAAGTGAAGCGGTTGTTCATGGACGAAGTCTGTCGCCAATACCGGTTTTGGTATATGACATAAATTTTAAATATATTTTCCAATTTTTGAGTTTTTGTTTTTTGATAATTCTTTTGGGGTTCCTTCGGCGATTATTTTTCCGCCTTGATCGGCTGCGCCGGGACCTATGTCAATAATATGATCCGCCGCCTTGATCACTTGCAAATTATGCTCTATCACAATCAATGAATGCCCCATGTCAATCAACATCCCAAAACACGTCAATAATTGCGCAATGTCCGCAAAATGAAGCCCCGTCGTCGGTTCGTCAAATAATAAAAGACAATTGCCGCCCCGCACTTGAATTAAATATGATGCCAATTTTAACCGTTGCAACTCGCCGCCCGAAAGCGTGTCCAACCTTTGACCAATCTGAATATAATCCAAACCAACATCAATCATCCGCTTCAAACACTTCTGCAACTTGACTTGACCTCGAAAAAAAATAAACGCCTCACGCACCGTCATACCCAACACCTCTGAAATATTCTTGCCACGATACAAAACCTCAAGCGTGTCCGACCGATAACGACGACCACGACACTCAGGACAACGAATATACATGTCAGACATAAATTGCATGTCCACAGTTAAAAAACCTTCGCCCAAACAATTCTCACACCTGCCGCCGGAAACATTGAAACTAAATCTACCCGCACCATAATTCCGTAACCGCGCCTCCGCTGTTGACGCAAACACCGCTCGTATCCCGTCAAAAATTTTTAAATACGTCGCAGGATTAGAACGCCCCGTTTTGATTGGGATTGCTTGTGTAATAGGCGTTACGTTGGTAAGCTTACCCGATAAACTCAATTCGCCATATTGTAAACCACACGACAACCCGCTAATCGGCTTCTTGCCTATCGCAGCACAAACCGCAGGATAAAGCGTGTCAAAAACTAATGTACTCTTGCCCGCACCACTAACTCCGGTAACAACACAAAGTTGCCCTAACGGAAATGAAACCGAAACATCACGCAAATTGTTACCGCAACAACCCGAAATCCGTATTCTGCCCGTTGTACCGCGAATCGTTTTGTGTGATTGCGGTTGAGATTGCATGTCTAACTTTGAGACTTTTAAATTTGATTCGTTAGAATATTCAGTATTCAAATCATTTTTTTCATGATTTATATCTGAACCAATATCGGCGGTAGTTTTTGCTCTTGATCGACCGTTTTTTGATGTCGCGTTTGCGTGTTCTGTTTCGAGAAAATTTAAACGAATTGGGAATGATTTCAAATATTTTCCGGTCAAACTTCGCGAAGAATTTATCATTTCGTCGGGAGTTCCTTGAAAAATAACATTGCCGCCCGCATTCCCCGCACCCAAACCAATCTCCACCAAATGATCAGCACCCCGCAAAAAAATCTCCTCATGCTCCACAACTATTACTGTATTACCGTTGTCTCGTAATTTGTAAATTAAATTCAATAACCTTTCCGAATCGCACGGGTGCAACCCGACCGACGGCTCATCCAAAACATACATTATCTCAACAAGACTACTCCCCAACGCACCCGATAAATAAACACGCCGAACTTCGCCGCTACTTAACGTATTAACCAAACGCGACATCGAAAGATAACCAAGACCGACATCATCAAGAAATTTAAGCCGAATTTCTACCTGGCTAATTATGTCTTTTGAAATTGTTTGTTCATAATCCGGCAAATTTGAAGCCAATTCTGAAATTTCGTTGCGCAAAATATCAGTAGGCAACTCGCCCAACTCAACAATATTTTTTCCGCCAATCCGAACCATTCGCGACTCAACACGTAAATTACTCCCGCCACAACTACACTCACGCAACTTTGAAATATTCAGACTTGAATCATCTTTTTTCGACTTTGCCCCAACCCGCGAAAAACTCCCGCCGCAACATTCAGGACAAACTCCCATCGGACTTTCAGGATTAAATAATTGCGGTTCAATCGGCGGAAAATTAAAACGGCAATTTGCACAATATAATTGTTGCGCAAAATAGAGTTGAACTATTTCTCCGGCATTTTGCAGTAATATACAACACTTGTCATCACCATAACGATACGCCGTCCGAACCGAATCAACAAAACGCACTCCGTCAATATCGCCCGCCGATAAACGATCAACTAATATTAACACCAATGCTTTACGTTTGTCGTTAAGATTGTTGTTATGATTGCCGGCAAGATTTGATTTGTCGTGTTTGATCGTTTGCAGAAGTTGATCGTACAATTCTGGTGTGATTTCGTTTTCGTCAATTCTTAGTGTTTGATTAAAGATTACGCAACGGATAAAACCGCGTTCACGCCAAGTTTGAATGAATATGTTGCGATCTGTTGGAACGGTTGGTTCAAATACAATTTGAATTTTTGTTTCAATAATTGAGGTATTTTTTTTGTCCGACTGTTTTGATGTTGGTTTGGTCGGTTTGATTATATTTAATAATTTGTTCAATATTTTTTCGGGTGAATTTATTGAAATTTCGTTATTGCAATTTGGGCAAAACGGATGACCGATTTTGGCAAAAAGCAGACGCAAATAATCCGCAATTCCGGTTGCGTTGCCGACCGTGCCGTGATAAAATTTCGGTTCAAATTTGCCGGTAACTGCAACAGACGCAGGAATACCGTCTATTCGCAAAGCATCAGGTTTTTCAAATTTTTCGAGAAATTGTCTCGTGTGAGCCGAAAACGTTTCAATATATCGCCGTTGCCCTTCAGCATAAAGCGTATCAATAGCAAGCGAACTTTTACCACTACCACTACGCCCACAAATAACTATCAACCGCCCCTTCGGAAGATCAAGATCAATCCCCTTGAGATTATTCACCGAAACCTTACGTAATTGGATCATTTTATTTGGTTATACCGCAGCCGGTAGGCTTTGCCCTTGAGCAATCGCTTCATGTTGTTGCGCTTTGGGAATTTCAAAACAGCTTGAGTATACATGTATGAGTATTTACTAACCACAGAGAACACAGAGTTCTCAGAGGAGTTTTTTTAGGTGCGAAATTATATGAAAATATACCGACGCCGGTATGATCGATAGGCTTCACCATTGAACAACCGCTTCACGTTGTTACGCTTGCGTGTTCAGATTCAGGAATTTTAAAACAGCTTGATCATATACTCCAGATCAACAAAATTAATCTTTTGGAAAAAGAGAGAAAGATGAACGTTTTTCCCAATCTTTTAGTTGTTTATACAAGTGTGTGTTTTTGAATATGTTCAGACAGATTAAATACCAAGCAAATGTCTTTATGCAACTCTTTGTTTTTGACATTTCTGTTGATTAAGCAACTGATATACTGAAGCTACTTTAAAATTCATGGAGCTGAACACGCAAGCGCAACAACGTGAAACGGTTGTTCAAGGGCGAAGTCTATCGCTCTACCGGCTACGGTATAAAATTCCTGAAACTGAACGCGCAATCGCAACAACATGAAGCGGTTGTTCGAGAGCGAAGCCTATCGTTCATGCTGGTTACGGTATATATTTTTCTAGTTCGCGGAATGTTTTGGCGGCGGTTTCGGGGATGTGGAGGGAAACGGTTTTGGATAAATTACTCTCCGACGGATTTATGTCAACCGTTTTTTTGCCCCGTTTGACCGCTTCATAAATCGGTGCCGTAATATATGGGAACATCGCCGATGTGCCAACTGAAATTATAAGATCAAATCCCTTGCCATCGTCAAACTCACGATCAAATTCCGACAACACATCATAAGGTAACGACTCCTCAAAAAGAACTACGTCCGGTCGAATCACAGAACCACAAACCGGACAACAAGGCGGTTTACCAAAACCAGTACAAACAGTAGGCTTCGCCCTTGAACAATCGCCTCGCGATACTGCGTCTGCATAGCCGGTTTCAGGAATTTCAGAACAGCTTGAGTATAAATTTTCCTTGAATTTTTCAATACGTTGGATCAATTTTGCGTTCTTGATTTCTTTGTTCTGATCTTCTGCCGAATCGATTTCAAATTGTTCAGACCAATCGCAATTGCTGCTTGTACAAAAAAGCGTCCGTAACGTTCCGTGAATTTCAAGTACAACTTTGGAACCAGCTTGCTTGTGATAGCCGTCAATATTTTGCGTGAATACAACAACTTTGCCGCCGCGTTTCGCAAAATCCGCTTCCAACTTCGCAATCACTCGATGCGCATCATTCGGCTCACAACGAAAAACCGCCTCCGCTATCGGCAACATATACTTCCACGTAATTTCAGGATGCCGTGAAAACATTGAGGCAGACAAGCATTGTTCAATTGAGTAGCCTTCAGTCGTCTGCTTATCGTTGTACAATCCGCCAACTCCGCGATATGTCGGCAAACCACTATCCGCCGATATTCCCGCACCAGTTATAAATAATACCCGCACAGAATCCCGCAAATATTCCGCCAATTGTAAAATTAAATCCGACACTTCTTGACTAACGTAGTTTCGTTATACCGTAGCCGGTAAGGCGATAGACTTCGCCCCTGAACAACCGCTCCACGTTGTTGCGTTTGCCTAACGCTCTGCGTTGTAGGTTTACCGTAGCTTCAGGAATTTTAAAACATCTCGAGTATATATCTTTTCGTTTAATGGATACCGTAACAATTGCCCTACCGGCTACGGTATATTTTTGCTTTTTTGACTGTTTTATGCGAACATTAAAATCAATAATTGCGCTGTCATGATCCTTAAAAACATGGTCAACGGATAAACTGTTGCGTAACCTACAGACGGTTTGTCATTGCCCGCCGTACCAACTGAATACGAAAGCGCAGGCGGATCTGTTGTGCTGCCCGCAAGCATACCCATAACCGTAAAATAGTCTACTTTAAACACCGCATAAGCTAACGATCCAACAATCAATAACGGAACCAACGTAATTATCACACCAAGACCAACCCACAATAATCCGCCGCCATTGACAATCGTTTCAACAAAACTCTCGCCGGCTATCAAACCAACACACGCTAAAAATAAACAAATCCCAACTTCACGCAACATCAACGCGGCACTTTTTGTAATACGTGTTGGAAAATTTATTTTTGCCCCAAACGCACCCATCAATATCGCAACCACTAACGGTCCTCCCGCTAAACCAAGTTTAACAGGTTGCGGTACACCCGGAATATAAACCGGAATACTGCCCAAAATAACACCTAAAAGAATCCCAACAAATATCGGTATCAATTGCGGCTCTTCCTCTACATGTTGTTTTGTTGCTTTATCTGTTGCCGTTTGTCCGTTGTTTTTTGCAGCCTGTAAAAGTTTCTTATTCTCCTTGTCAATATTCACTCTGAAAATAATCCGAATCGCAATAATCGACGAAATAATACCAACTACGCCCAACGGATACGCCATCGCGTAAGCTGTTCCGATAACACCCGCGTCGTTTGTTGCGCTCATATTTGCGTAGGCATTTTGCGCCGCGCCCAAACCCGGTGTATTTGTAATCGCTCCCGAAAGAATACCAACCATAATCGGTATCGGAATAGACGTAATATAATGAATTGCAACAGTAATTACCACCGCTAAAAAAACAATTGCGACAGCGAGTAAATTAAGTTTCAATCCGCCCTTTTTAAAAGTTGTAAAGAAACCTGGTCCAACTTGCAAACCCACCGCATAAACAAAAAGAATCAATCCAAACTCCCGAACAAAATGCAAAACCTCCGGATCAACAAAATGCCTAACGTCTTTTACCTTATCAAGGAATAATAAGTCTGGAAACAACATGCCAAAATGACTCACCGCAATTCCGACAAACAACACAAAAGTCATCCCCAACGAAACACCAAATATTTTAATACGCCCTAGCGCAACTCCCAACGCAATAACAAAAGCAAATACTAAAACTATATGCCCAACACTACTGCCAACTAAAAGCTCTCTTATCCAACTCATACTCATATATTTTAATATAAATTTTTAACTAAATTTTATAATTTCATGTTTAAGGGACACAGTAGACAAAAATGGACGAAGCGAAACACTGAACAAAACGATGCAAGGTGATTGCAAAGGTCTTTCATCCTGAAGGGACAGCGCGTATACCGTAGCCGGTAAGGCGATAGGCTTCGCCCCTGAACAACCGCTTCACGTTGTTGCGCTTGCGTGTTCAGCTTCAGGAATTTTAAAGTAGCTTCAGTATAACAATCCACCACAACGCGACGGGTTGCAAATCTTATACCGAAGCCTACCGCCCAGTAACGGTACTTTATTTTCGTGCGAAGCTGCGTTGTCATGTTTTACGGTCAAATTTGTCGGGCAACGCAAGTGTAGAGTGTTCAAAATTCGAATTTTGAACACCCTACCTTTCAGGGCGTTTGTTTGTGTGTTGATTTACCCACTGCGTTGCAATGGGTTGTTACGCACTGCCCCTTTCGAGACGAAGGAATCGGGAATTTTAAAACAGCTTGAATATACCGGCTTCGGTGTAATTACATTTAATCTTTTAATTTTGCGCAAAGGAATTCGCGATTTAGACGGGCGATGTGTGCGATTGAGATTCCTTTTGGGCATTCGGCTTGACATGCTTGCGTGTTTGTGCAACTTCCGAATCCGAGTTCGTCCATTTTGGCAATCATTGCTTTAGCGCGTTTTGCGGCTTCGACTTTGCCTTGTGGTAATTTTGCCAATGCTGAAACTCTTGCCGCTACAAATAACATCGCCGAACCATTCTTACACGTGGCAACACACGCACCGCAACCAATACAAGCAGACGCATCCATTGACTCATCCGCGTCCGATTTGGCAATCGGAATCGCATTGCCGTCGGGAACGCCGCCGGTGTTGACGGAGACGAAACCGCCTGCTTGCAAAATTTGATCGAAAGCATGACGATTGACAACCAAATCCTTAATAACAGGAAACGCTGCCGAACGCCAAGGCTCAATCACAATCGTATCTCCATCTTTGAACTTGCGCATGTGCAATTGGCAAGTTGTTATTTCGTCATCTGGTCCGTGCGCTCTGCCATTGATGTACAACGAACACATACCGCAAATACCTTCGCGGCAATCATGATCAAACGCTATCGGTTCCTTGCCGTCGCATATCAACTTGTTATTCAAAATATCCAGCATCTCAAGAAACGAAGTATCAGATGAGATATTATCTATATCGAATGTTTCAAATCGACCTTTGGCTTTAGCATTTTTCTGATGCCATATTTTAAGTTTAAATTTCATTTTTGTTACAATAATTGATATTCTATTCAAGCTCTACCGTAGCCGATGAGTATACCGTAGGGCTTCGCCCTTGAACAACCGTTTCACGTTGTTGCGATTGCCTAACGCTCTGCTTTGTAGGTTTACCGTAGTTCCATGAATTTTAAAGTGGCTTGAGTATAAACTTCGGAATCAAATTAATCTTTATAGTTTCTTGTGGAAACTTTAACTGTTTCATAAACCAACGGTTCTTTATGCAAAACCGGTGTTTCATTTTCGCCCTTATATTCCCACGCGGCAACATGCATATAATTTTCGTCGTCGCGTTTAGTTTCACCGTCTTCGGTTTGCATTTCTTCGCGTAAGTGTCCGCCGCATGATTCTTTGCGGTTCAATGCATCTATTGCCATGAGTTTGCCAACATCCAAAAAACATTCCAACCGCAACGCTTTTTCCAACTCCTGATTGAACTCCGCATTCTCGCCCGTAACCAACACATCCGCCCAAAATTCCTTGCGAACTTCCTCAATCAATTCAATCGCCTTCTTCAAACCATTTTCATTTCGTGCCATGCCGACATATTCCCACATTATACGTCCTAATTTTTTGTGAATTGCATCGACAGGTTGTTTACCCTTAATATTGAGTACTTTATTTATTTTTTCTTTGACTTGATTTTCTGTTTCGTTAAATGCTTCGTGATTTATATCTGTTTTTGGCGTTTGTATTTCTTTGGACAAGTAATCGCCGATTGTGTAGGGCAATACAAAATATCCGTCCGCAAGTCCTTGCATCAAAGCAGACGCGCCCAAGCGATTTCCTCCGTGATCGCTGAAATTAGCTTCGCCGATTGCGTACAGACCCGGAATTGTTGTCATCAAGTTGTAATCTACCCAAATGCCGCCCATTGTGTAGTGGATTGCGGGATATATTTGCATGGGTTCGTTGTATGGGTTTGTGTCGGTAATTTTTTCGTACATTTGAAAAAGATTTCCATAACGTTCGGCAATCGTATCACGACCATGAATCCCAATTGCACCCGAAAAATCAAGAAATACCGCAAGCCCCGTTTCGTTTACACCAAACCCCGAATCACAACGCTCCTTCGCCGCACGCGACGCAACATCACGCGGAACAAGATTACCAAACGCAGGATAACGGCGTTCCAAATAATAATCACGATCAGTTTCTGGAATTTGCGAAGGTTTCAATTGCTTCTTGCGCAATTTTTCAACATCCTCAAGTTTTTTCGGCACCCAAATTCTGCCGTCGTTACGCAACGACTCCGACATCAACGTAAGTTTAGATTGTTGTTCTCCGTGAACCGGAATACATGTTGGGTGAATTTGTGCAAAACAAGGATTCGCGAAAAAAGCACCTCGTCTATAACATTGTATTATTGCGGAACCGTTGCTATTCATTGCGTTTGTTGACAAGAAAAAAACGTTGCTGTATCCGCCGCTTGCGATAACAACCGCATGCGCGCCGTAACGTTCAATTTCACCAGTTTCCAAATTACGTACAATAATGCCTTTCGCCTTGCCGTCAATCATAACCAAATCCAGCATTTCACGCCGATTGTAAGATTTGACGTTTCCGTGTGCGATTTGACGGTTAAGAGCCGCGTAAGCACCTAGCAATAATTGTTGTCCGGTTTGTCCGCGAGCGTAAAAAGTTCGCGAAACCTGCGCGCCGCCGAAAGAACGGTTAGCCAACAAGCCGCCATACTCACGGGCAAAAGGAACACCTTGCGCAACACACTGATCTATTATCAACGGACTCACTTCCGCCAACCTGTAAACATTTGCTTCCCGCGATCTGTAGTCGCCGCCTTTAATCGTATCGTAAAATAATCGATATACGGAATCGTTATCGTTTTGGTAATTTTTAGCGGCGTTTATACCGCCTTGAGCTGCGATAGAGTGTGCGCGTCGCGGGCTGTCTGCGATACAGAATACCTTCACGTTATACCCCAATTCGCCAAGCGAAGCCGCCGACGATGCTCCTCCCAAACCCGTACCAATAACTATAACTTCCAACTTGCGTTTGTTTGCCGGACTGACTATTTTTATTGCGGCTTTATGTCGAGTCCATTTCTCCGATAATACACCTTCGGGGATATTTGATTGCAATTTATTATTAGACATATTTTATATTTTAAGTTGGTATCACTTCGTTTATACCGTAGCCGGTAGGGCGATAGGCTTCGCCCTTGAACAACCGCTTCACGTTGTTGCGCTTGCGGGTTCAGCTTCAGGAATTTTAAAGTAGCTTCAGTATAAATTATATGAGTTTGGTGAAAAAAATTTTTTGAAAAATTACGTGTCAATTTACTCTGTTATTGCAAGAATAAATTGACAAAAAAATGTTGCAAGTGTTTACTGGTTTATTGTTGGGCAAGTGGCTTGTTTGCTTGTTCTGTATGCTCAAGCTACTTAAAATTTCTGAAGCTGAACACGCAAGCGCAACAATGTGAAACGGTTGTTCAAGGGCGAAGCCTACCGCCCATGCAGGCATCGGTATATTCAAAAAAAACCTCCACGCAGCTGTTGATAAAAATTTGTAATTCTTTGGCAAGATTTTTTTGAGCGGTTATTTTTTATTCGTGAATTGCTTGACCAAACATCAAAGCAATTACTTGTTCAAAAGATAAATTACACTCAAGCTGTTTTGAAATTCTCGAAACCTAACACGCAACCGCAACATAACAAATCGGTTTTTCGAGGGCAAAACCTAACGCCAATGGCTATGGCACGTTCAAGCCGAAAAAGAAATAAATCGGTATTGAAATAAAAGCCGTAGCGATGACGATTGCGTATATTTTTGCTATCAATTGAAGACGCGGTATCCATTTTGAGTTGCTTGCGCCGATTGTTTGGAATGCACTCCAGAAGCCGTGTGAAATATGGAAATACAAAGCAATCACCCAAGCAATATAAATAACACAGTAATACCACTTACTGAACAATGCAACTAACAATTCGTAAGCATTTGCGCCTTCATGCCCAAGCATGTGTTGTAGTTGCATTTTTGCCCAAAAATGAAAAAAATGTAATCCAAGAAAACCAAGCACAATGGCACCCAAGACAAACATGTTTTTTGATGCCCATGAAGAAGCGGCGGTTTTCGTGCCGACTAAATATTTGACCGGACGAGTTGTTTGGTTCATTAGTGTAACGAGAATTGAGCAGATTATGTGAACAATAAAACCCAACGCCAAAACCGGCACTAGTACTTGCACCAACAAATTCGAATCCATAAATCCGCAAGCCGCCTCATAAGATTCACGCGAAAACAACGCAATCAAATTCAACGACACATGCACCACAAGAAAAATCACCAAAAACAAACCGCTCAAACCCAAAACGAGTTTTCTACCAATTGATGAACAAAGAAAACCAATCATATTTTTTATTCTTAAATTTTACTAATATTTGTTTGATAACAATTCAGTTCATTTCGGTTTAGGTCAAGTCCTCGAATTGTTATTATTTTATCTGTATTGTGGATAGTTTAGAAATAGGACATCGCCCGAGAGAACAAGAGGGATTTGCTCCACTGCACGATTCCACACCGGAAAGAACATATTATAGCAACGATGAAAAAAAACACAAGAGCGTCCGAAAATTTTACCATCGTCAACGAGGTACATTAGAGGTACAGCATCTGACAGCAATGCGATTATTGAGAAGATAAAGGCAGTTTTCAACGGCAGTTTAAATTCAGATTTTAAAGGGATATTAGGGATAAAAAGGACAGAACAGAGAGGACAAAAATCTGTCCCCTTTGTCCCTCACGTCCTTTGCGTCCTTTTAAAAGCGATCACCAGATTATTTCGACTTTGCCATTTTCAACGGGTCGAGTGCTTTTTGCAAGTCATCTGGTTTTAGGACATTTTTTTCGTTACAAATATCACGGACGGTTTTACCTGTTTTGAATGCTTCTTTGGCAATCGCGGCGGCTTTTTCGTAACCGATGTATGGATTTAAACCGGTTGCCATTGCTAGGCTTCGTTCGATTGCGCTTTTGCAAATGGATTCGTTTGCTTCCATTCCTTCCAATGCTTTTTGGGTGAAAATATTTGTTGCGGCGGCGAGGATTTTTACTGATTCGAGTGCGGTATCTGCCAAAACTGGCATCATGATATTGAGTTGAAAGTGTCCGCCTGTAGCCGCCGCAGTGGTCATAGTTTGATCATTTCCCACAACCCGCGCGGCAACTTGCATCAAACTTTCGCACAAAACCGGATTAACTTTACCCGGCATAATTGAGCTGCCCGGTTGTAAATCGGGGAGCATTACTTCGTAGTAACCGCATCGCGGTCCGCTTGACAAAAAGCGAATGTTATTCGCAACATTCATTAACGTAACAGAAATTGATTTGATCAACGCGTGTGCCGCAACAACTCCGTCTCGTTGTGCGTTTGCTTCAAAATGATCTTTGGCTTCAACAAACGGAATCGAGGTTAATTCCGCCAAATTCTCGGCAACTTTTTTTCCAAATTCAGGATGTGTATTGATACCGGTTCCAACCGCAGTACCTCCCGCCGGCAACTCTAAAACCTGCTCCATTGCCAACTTCGCACGTTCAACCGCTAATTCAATTTGACGAGCAAATCCGCCGAATTCTTGACCGAGTGTCATTGGCACCGCGTCTGCTAAATGTGTTCGACCAATTTTCAAAACTTCTTGCCATGATTCGGATTTTCGTAACAATATTTCATGGCAAGCGGACAACGAGGGTATCAACAAATTCTTGATCAAACTTGCAACTGCGACGTGGATTGCTGTTGGAAACATGTCGTTTGTACTTTGACCAAGATTAACGTGATCGTTTGGGTGTATTTGTTTTTGGGGGTTGAATCTATCACCGCCGAGTAATTCGATAGCGCGGTTTGCGATAACTTCGTTTGCGTTCATATTGCTTGAGGTTCCGCTTCCGGTTTGATAAACATCAATAGGAAATTCCGCATCAAACTTACCATCCGCAACTTCGCCGGCAGCAGCAATCATCGCCTCAACTTCATTTGCACCCAACGGAGTAGCGCAACTTGTAAATTTACCAAGTTGGAAATTGACTTTAGCGGCAACTTTTTTGACCAGTCCCAGAGCATGAATCAAGTCATTTGAAATTCTTTTTCCTGATATCGGAAAATTATCTACAGCCCGTTGCGTTTGCGAGCCAAAATAAGCATCACGCGGAATCATAACCTCACCCATCGTATCATGTTCAATACGCACTTTCAACCTCTACTTTCTAATTTTAATTTTCAATAACCTGAACGCAAACCGCACCTTACGATGTGTGGTCTCACGTATCAAAATTTGCGACCATTATACAACCGATGAAATTTACATCAACCCCCCGCTATAGATTTTCAATTTTAAAAAATCAGCACGCAGACAACGCAAATTCTCCAAAGATCGTCGCAGATCAGATTTTATTTTATTTTCTGATCTTGCGAATATCTCCTCTAAATCTGCGTCGTCTGCGTGCTAATTCCTCTTTCTTTGATCAGTTTTTTGTGTTTGAGTTTGGCAGACCTTTTGCGATTGAGGCACGCATGTCGGTGTCGGACATGATGTTTTTTAGTTTGTAGTAGTCGAAAATGCTTAGTTTGCCGTTCAGAATTGCTTCTGAAATGGCAATAGGTACTTCGGCTTCCGCCTCTACAACTTTTGCCCTGCTCTCCTCAACCTTAGCAATATTCTCCTGCTCCGCCGCAACAGCTAACGCCCGCCGCCCTTCGGCTCTCGCCCTCGCAACACGTGTGTCCGCTTCGGCTTGGTCGGCTTGCAGTCTTGCCCCAATGTTCTCGCCAACATCAATATCGGCAATGTCAATCGACACAATCTCAAACGCTGTCTCCGCATCCAGCCGCCGCCCAAGCACCGTTTTTGAAATCCGAACAGGATTCTCCAAAACCACACCATGCGTCTCAGCCGAACCAATCGCACTAACAATACCCTCGCCAACACGCGCGATAATTGTTTCCTCTGTAGCACCGCCGATCAATTGCCGTAAATTTGTCCGAACGGTAACTCTTGCTTTAACTTTAAGTTGGATACCATTTTTAGCTACACCGTCAAGAGTAACACGATTTTTTGACGGCGTTGGGCAATCAATAACTTTCGGATAAACACTCGTTTGCACCGCCTCGCGAACATTGCGCCCTGCTAAATCAATCGCCGTCGCTAACTGATAATCAAGATCAAATATCTTCGCCTTGTTAGCCGCAATCATCGCCTGAACAACCGCCGGAACATTGCCGCCCGCCAGAAAATGCGCCTCAAGCGATTTCGTCGTAACAACATTTTCATCCAAACCGGCTTGAACCGCCATAATTTTACTACGCAATATCACCTCAGAATTTACCTTCCTGAAATACATCGCCACCAAATCCAAAATCGTAATCCCCGCTCCAGCCATCACCGACTGAATCCACAACGGAAAAAAACGCATGAATACTGTGAATAACACAAATATCAAAAGTAATCCTAACCCCAAAAGAACAATAACCGGCAAATTATTAAGAGTAAAAAATTCGTCGGCAAATAAAGATTGTGCAAAAATTTGTAACATATTGATTTGAATTGGTTAAATTGTTTAGACCAAAATCGGCACGGACGGCAGGCTTCGCCCTTGAGCAAACGCCTTCACATCGTCGCGTTTGCGGTAAGGTAATTCTCCACTGTAAACGGTAACGCAACGACATCAAGCATCACGTGCAACCGAATATCGCGGAAGTATATCATAAGAGTCAACATATTCAATACGGGGGAACTTCTAAAAAACATTTTTAAAAATCAGTACGCAAATGACGCGGATTTGGAGGAGATATTCGCAAGATTAAAAAATAAAATCTGCGCGGTAAAAAAATATTTGCAAATATTCGCGGCGTATAAAATTTGCTCGAAAAAACGATTGTAATGACTTTCATTAGCAAAATGCGTGATATTTGTCAATTTCATTGTATGTTTTGCCAGCAAATACCCGAAACAAACGAAGCCGAGATCGCTCATTGTATTTTGCGGTGTTCGCCTGTTTGGGCAATTTTTTTTGCCGCAGGGAATTTTTCAAAATATTATTTGCCAAAAACAAATTATTCAAATTTGTTCGATTTTACACCCAAGCTGTTTTAAAATTCCAGAGTCTGAACACGCAAGCGCAACAACGTAAAGCGGTTGTTCAAGGGCGAAGCCTACCGGCTACGGTATAAGTCGATAGAAAACGACCGAATTCGAATAAAATTAATTTTAATTTTAAAAAATTCCCTGCAACGATTGTATTTTTGAAAGTAGTCCCACGCCTACAAACCATAAGGTGATGAAGAAAATATTTGTTTTGTCCTGCGTTTTCTCGGTGTTCGCCACAACCGTATTGGCTGATCAAACCGATCAACCCTTGCCAACAATACAAAAAAGCAATACGTGTATTATTCCTTGTGATCCTGCGATTTTTGAGTTATCGGATTGTTCGCCGTGTGAGCCGATTGGTTGCGTAGGTTACGGCGGTTTGTCCAAAAAACATAAACAACTGTTTGAAAATATTGAGGTTGATGGTTGGCTTCAAGCCGGATTTTTTACCAACTCGCACGGAACAACAACTAGACGTTCTCAAGTTCATAATTCCGATAACAGACTCGTAAACGCGATAGATGCCGATTCGGGCAACAGCTACTTTTTCGGCAACGTACACTCGACAGATATTCAAGTAAATCAAATTTGGCTTGAATTGAAAAAGGAAGCTGACGGTAAACACAGGCTTGATTGGGGATTTGCCAGTGGAATTTTTTTCGGTACGGACGCGTCGTTCACTCAATCATATTCGGATGCGAAATTTGATTACGGTTGGCAAAACGGCGATTATTATACGTCAATTCCGTTGTCATATTTTCAACTTGCGTACGGCGACGTTTCGGTGAAAGTTGGTAAATTTGAAACGTATATTGGTTATGAGGCGTTGCGTGCGCCGAACACGATTTTTTATAGTCATCCGTATTCGTTTATGATTGAACCTACCACTCATTCAGGAATACTTGCCGAATACAACCCGTCAGATAAATTGCAAATCGCGCTCGCTTATACATTGGGTTCGGGCGGTAGTTTTGAGAATGCTTTTGATGACAACGGATTTTTGGGATATTTTTCATATCAATTGACAAAAAAATTCAAATTATCCTATGCGGCGACATTTCAAAGATACGGCGGCGGAGTTTATAAAAACGGCGTGGTTCGCGATTACGCAAATAAAAATCAATTCACTCACACATTTGTCGCAAGCTATGACATCACGGACAAATTGAATTATACTTTGGAATTAGAATTCGATGACGTGGAAGATCGCTTGACTTCATCGCATGAACGCATAGATGCTATTGTTAATTACCTCACGTACAAATTGAATAAGTTTTGGAGTGTCGGTTTTCGTGTTGAGTGGATAACAATGGGCGGCGTGGATTATTCGGATTACACGCTCGGTTTGACATGGCAACCAGATAAAAAAATAATCATACGCCCCGAGATCAGATTCGATCACGTATCAGATAAAAACAACAGACCTTTCAATTACGGTAATGACCGCGAACAATTTTCAGGCGGAATTACAGGCATTTACATGTTTTGATATACCGTAGCCGGTAGGGTGATAGGGGCTTCGCCCTTGAACAACCGCTTCACGTTGTTGCGATTGCCTAACGCTCTGTGTCGCAGGTTTACCGTAGCTTCAGGAATTTCAAAACAGCTTGAGTATATTGGGCTTTGTGTTGTTGGGTTTCAGTGTTCGGCTTCAGAGATTTTAAAACGACGGATTAAGTATAATTTTTAACGGCAAAGGATTGCCTATTTGAGTGATCCTTTGCCGTTTTTTTTGCGCTTCGTTTGTGTGTGGAAGTTTTTTTATACCGTAGCTGGTAGGGCGAAGCCTACCGCCTTACCGGCTACGGTATAACGTGAATTATGAAATTTAAAATGTGAACAGTCTAAATTATTTTGTAATACTATGAAAACCGGACCAATAAATTCAAGCTGTTTTAAAATTCCTGAAACAGAACACTCAATCGCAACATCGCGAAACGGTTGTTCAAGGGCGGAGTCTATTGTCCGTATCGGGAGTATTATAATTATTGTAACGATAATTTTTTGTTTTGTCTTTTTTGAATCTGCTATTCTTTCAGCGGAAGACAACTTGGTCTCAACAACTTATTCACCTTTCCCGCAATCCGACATTTTCCAGCAAAACCCGCAACCGGAAAATTCACCCTTCCCCAATCCGCCGCCCGAACAATTCGTGGGCTATCAATTGCCCTACGAACCGCTTAATAACACAGATCAACCGTCAGCAATTCATCCGCCGCATCATGCCTACGCTTACCCGCAACCCACCGAGCAATCAATTACCGAATACGACAATACTCGCAATGTTCCCGAAATGCCGATGTCGTTGGGTACAGGACATCGCAAGGTTACGGGGCAAATAATATTTGATGATGTTGTTGGCGGCGGTGTTGGGGTTGGTGGTGTTGGTTGTGATCCTATTTCTTCTCCTTCGTGTGATGTTTCTGTGGTTGATGATGTTGGTTGTTATGATGAGGTCAATTGTGTACCGGCGTGGTATTCGCGGTTGAAGTTTTACGGTTGGTTGCAAGGCGGTCTTTACGCTAATTCGCACGGCAGCACAACACGGCGTTTTCATGGTTTGAATCGTCGCGGTCAAAATGATTTGCTTCAAGAACCTGCCGCCGGTAACGGTGCATCGCTTGGTAATGCCCGACAAACCGGCGCGGTTTTGAATCAACTTTGGCTCGGTTTGAGTCGTGAATTAGATTTGTGCAATGGTTTTGATTGGGGATTTCGCAGTGAGTTTTTGTTTGGTACGGATGCGTGGTTGACGCAGAGTTATGGTGATGCGACGTTGGATTATTGGACGCTTCGGCGTGATTATGGGATTGCGATCCCGCAATTGTATGTTTCGTTGGGTTACAGAGATGTGTCGGTCAAGATCGGCAAGTTCGAGTCGTTACTTGGTTTTGAACATCTTCAAGCGGTGGATTCGCCGTTTTATAGTCATTCGAATTTATTTTACGCGGAGCCGCAGTCGCACAGCGGCGTAGTTTTTGATTGGAATGTGAATCCGGATTTCTGGTTTAGTTTGGGTTACGTTCAAGGTGCGGATTCAACTTTATCAAATAGATTTGGCGACAACGGTCTTGTTGGTGGAATTTATTGGCGTTGTTGTCCTTCGATGACGCTTTGGTACACGATGTATTATGCCAAGCAGACATCGGGAACATTTGCAAACGGCGAACCGCATCCTGCGGGAGATTTATTTCGGCATACGTTTGTTCTTAATTGGAAGTTGACATCGCGGTTTGACTATACGTTCCAATGGGATTTTGGCAACCGTAGAGGCGAAAGATCAATTTACGGCAACGCATCGTATTTTGGTTGGGCGCAATATTTCACGTACAAAATACATCAACGATTAAACGGCGGAATCAGAGTTGACCAATTGCACTCAAATAAATTTATGGCGACATCAGGTTTCGCACGCCCCAATACAGGTAATTTCACCGGCAATTTGTACGGCGTTACAGTTGGTCTCGAATGGAAACCATACCAAAATTTCAGCTTCAAACCGGAATTACGCTACGACTATTGCGACACAAAAGGCACATTCGGCAAAGGTAATCACAGAGATCAAATCTCATTCGGTTTTGGGATCGTATTCGATTTCTAGTAACGATTTAAAAATCAGACACGCAGACAACGCAGATTTTCTAAAGATAGCCGCAGATCAGATACTATTTTCTGATCTCGCGAATATCCCTACAAATCTGCATTGTCTGCGTGCCGATTTTAGACACGGTTTTGGTTTTTTATTCAGAGATAATTGGTCTGAAGCCCACGTTCATGACTTTTTGCCATGGTTCGTAGAAAACTCTGGCGGTTGCGCCGGCGAAATTGGGTCTGTCTTTCCAACTGCCGCCTCTCGCCGTAACCTTATTTTGGGGCGTGTTGTTTGTGTCTGGAATTGTCCATTCCCAAACGTTGCCTATGACATCATACAAACCCCAACCATTCGGCTCATATTGCTTGACGTAATCGACAACAAACCACTTGTCCTTCCAACGGTTATCGCGTAATGGAAACGCTTGCTTTTCATCGTACCAACGCCTTTGATGTAATGTTGCGCCGTTTTCCCATTGTGTTCTTGTTTCTCTTACTTCGTCTCCGGCAAGGTTTGCGAACTTTGAGAAATCGGTATCTCTGTTACCGTACCAAAACGGCGTTTCGGTTCCGGCTCTTGCCGCCCATTCCCATTGCGATTCGGTCGGCAACACAACCCGTTTACCGCTTTTCACCGCAAGCCATTCACAAAATTTGCTCGCATCCTCAAAACTAATCCGCGCAACCGGTTGATCAGGATGATTCGCAATATAACCCGGTACAACATGGTCTTTACCGTCTTCGTTTAAATATCGCGTATCGTGTTCTGAATCGTAAGCTGCATACTGCCGATTCGTCAACTCCGATTCCGCAATCCAAAACGGCTTTTCCACCTTCACAACCTTTCGCTTCCGCTCGTCCGGTAAACCCAAAACATCACCCGTTACAAATTCACCCGTCGGAACTTTGACGAATTTTATCTTGACACCATCAACAACCTCTAACTCCATCACTTCATTTTTCGACTGATTGCCTTTGACAATCGGCTTGCTAACATTGGGCAAGCCATCGGCAACTTCATATTTTTTGATAGCCGCCGTCAATTCTTCCGGTGTCAATAATTTCGTTTGGTTGTTGGTGTCAGTATTGGCGTTAACATTTGTGAGCGATTCGCGGTATTCCTCTTCAGGATTCGTGTCAATTCCGGCGTAAAGTTTCTGCAACTCCAGACGGCGCGGTTCAAATTTTTTGTTGTTCCACATTCCGCGATATGGCACATTCAAATCAATCCACGTGTAAATCCGATCACGTAACTCGCCCTCAAACTTAACTCCATAATGCCCACGCGATAACCTCTGCACAAGCTCACTAACGCTCACATGAAACTCAAGCGGATTAAGCATCTCGAGATCAGGTTCGGGACCCGGTCGCCAAACGTAAGGATTCAAAGCGGAATAAGATGTATCAGATCGCCAGTTGCCGGTTTTCTTGGCAACAAATGAAGGAATGTTGTGCGAAGCTGAAGTTGCGTCGTTGTGGCAAGTCACGCAATTATTGTCCAAAATCGGTTGAATTTCTGCCTCGTAACCGAAAGGACGCGAAGCACCACGCCAAGGCGTAATATCACGCGGTTTACTTCTACCGGCAAGCGGATTGATTTTCGACGGCGAAACCTCAAGCGGCGTTTCATGACAACCAATACACGCTTGTTGCTCACCAGGCATACAAACCGTCCATGAACGCATTAGTTGAATTGCCGCACCGTTTTCGTCAAGCACTTGAATGGAAATAGGTGTATTTGCCGGAACATTGAACATTGCCGAACCGTCAGCTTCAATTGGAACCGTGCCAAGTATTCGCTTGATGTCCCAACTTGAATTTTGCCCAACCGATTCGTGTCCACCGCTTGACCGATAGCCGAAATGATACGCAAATATTCGTAACGATTTTGCCTTGCCGCGCGGTACGCCTTTCAAACCGCCGCCGAAATAAACATCGG